>QNXT01000158.1 GCA_003973505.1 Bacteroidota bacterium | reverse complement strand
TTATGTTTTGCCACAACAGGACAAAGCATGATTGCTGCAATTTGCTCAGCAGTGCATGAGCCAATCTCCGTTTGCATCCAATCGTAGAACACGAAATTGCCTGGTCGCATTTCGTCCATATTGGTAAAATCCTTGATAATACTTGCCGAGGGAGTATCGCCAATGCTAATCATTACATCAGGAAAAAGAGGGATTAATTGCTTTTTAAGTTCAAGCATCTTTTCCAAACTGCTTGTGTATATTTGTTCTACTTCAGTTTTATTTCTTGCAGCATAGGTATTACCAAAATGTGAAAG
Organism: Bacteroidota bacterium; assembly: GCA_003973505.1. The sequence goes on along the minus strand of QNXT01000158.1, from coordinate 2,665 downwards.
AATTCCTTTGAAATTTAGTTTATCGTAATGCTCGATTTTTTTTGGAATCTCTAATATAAGTTTATGGTTTTCCACATCGATACCTGTGCGATGATAACCACAATCCACTTTTATATAGATATCGATACTGTTTGAAATATGATTTGATAAAAAGTCAACACTTTCAATATCTTCGATAAGTATGCCAAGAGTGGCGTCTTTCGACATTTTTTGGATAAGTTCAATTTCTAAACGGTTGAAAGGAAAAACGATGCTGATATCTTTCCAACCTGCTTGGTAAAATTGCCAAGCCATAGCAAGGGATGAAACGCTAATTTGATGAATGCCCAATTCCTGAAACCATTTTCCTATGGTGGTAGATTGATGCGTTTTGAAATGTGGACGAAAAAGCGTGTTTGAAGAAGAAAACTTCTTTTGAAACTGCTGTATGTTTTTTAGAACCCTATTTTTATCAACAACAATAGTTGGGCTTTTAATCTTACTAAATGGATTATTCTTCATCAATCACTAATTTATGACTTCGTAAATCTTTTTCAAATTGTTGCAGTAATGTTTGCTTAAAATCGTCAATTATTTTTCGCTCTTGTGGAACAATGCCATTAAAAGCTTCGGCTACCTTGGTCATAACATCCAATAAATATCGATATTCCGGGTCTGGGCCATTTTCAATGCATATATTGATTGCATGATCAAAAGAATCTTGTATAGTATGATGTTTATTAAATTCATAGTCAAACGACCAATAAATTTCTTTCGCCCAAGGATGGTTGCTTAATAACTTTTGCAATGCTTCCAGTTCCTCATCTTGAATATTACCATCAGCCATTGCAATTGCATAAATCAATTCTCCAAAGGCATCATAAAGTTTTTCTTTTTTTATCATAGAAATGGCGTTGAAGTCGAAATAATGCACAAATATACAAAACATTAGGGAATGCTATTTGTGAAAAAGGCTAAGGAAAATGGCGTGATTTTTGACATAAATCGATTTACAAAATTTATTACCTTTGTGCGTTTTCCATAACTTTCAAAAAATAGTAGATGTCATTCAAAGAAAATAGTAATTTACATACTCCTTCAGCTCAAGTAATCAACTTGATTAATGATATTTATATTCTTTGCCCACGACTAAAAAAAATCATAAAAACTTCGGTTCATTTCGATGATGCATTTATGCAAATAGAAGTAGCGAATGAAATTGAAAATAATAAACGAGTTCGTAAATTCTTTTCCAATCCTATGAATCAGGAGCTTGTTGATGCTTTGAAATGGTCTGATTATGCTTTAATTCGTTTGTGGGATTATGTTCGTTTTTCTAATCAGGCATTTGCATTCCATGGTGAAGCAAGTGGAAAAGCCTTTAGTCACCCATTTCAAATTTTGTGGCTTACCGATAGGGAAAACAGACAAGTGGCAACGGAAGATTTCTTTATCGATATGCTTGAGCTTTTTAAGCAATGGAATGATCATGCTAATCACCCGATTAAAAGTTTAGCAAAAACCAAGGCTTGGATGGTACGTCATTATTCAGGAATGGATGATGAAGTTCAAGCTTTACGTCAGCAGAATAAGGAACGTATTATGCGTATTTTGCTCCGTGAAATTGAAAATAATGCCCCAAGTTCGAAATTTCATTTTGCAAGCAATGATACGCCTCAGCAAAAGATGGAAAAAATGCAGCAATGGTGGAATGATTTTCAGTTTCATTTAAAATTTGCCATTCGCAAACCCCAATTGCTCAATGAGATGCTTGATTTTAGTTTATCGGATAAAACAATGAAATTGTTTGCTGAGGCTCAAGATAAAGGTTTGCCATTTTTTGTTAATCCTTACTACCTTTCGTTACTTTTGGTAAATCCTCCAAAGGAAATGGAAAATGCGGATCGCACATTGCGTGATTATATTTTTTATAGTCGCGATTTGGTGGAGGAGTTTGGAAAGATATCGGCTTGGGAAAAGGAAGATGTGGTGGTGCCGGGTGAGCCCAATGCAGCGGGTTGGATTTTACCAAACAGTCATAATATTCACCGCCGATATCCTGAGGTGGCCATATTTATTCCCGATTCGATGGGGCGTGCTTGTGGTGGTTTATGTGTAAGTTGTCAGCGGATGTATGATTTTCAGCGTGGCAACTTGAATTTCAATTTGGATAAGTTAAAGCCAAAGGAAACTTGGTCCGAAAAGCTGGAAAAATTGATGAAGTATTTCGAGTTGGACTCACATCTAAAAGATATTCTAATTACGGGTGGCGATGCTTTAATGAGTTCTACGCAAACCATTCAAAAAATACTGGATGCCGTATATGAAATGGCTTTGCGAAAAAGAATCGCAAACGAGCAACGGCCTGATAGCGAAAAGTTTGCAGAAATGCAGCGCATTCGTTTGGGAACCCGCTTGCCCGTATATTTGCCTCAGCGTATTGATGATGATTTAGTAAAAGTGCTGGCTGATTTTAAGGAAAAAGCACAGAAAATTGGTTTCAAAGAGTTTGTAGTGCAAGTGCATTTTGAAAGTCCCATGGAAATAACTCCTGAGTCTTCTATGGCTATGCAAAAATTGAATGAAAGTGGTTGGTTGATAGCCAATCAACAAGTGTTTACGGTGGCGGCATCACGCCGTGGTTATGCTTCGCGTTTGAGGCAAATGTTAAACGAACGTGGGGTCG
>QNXT01000165.1 GCA_003973505.1 Bacteroidota bacterium | reverse complement strand
TTGCTTGAGCATGGTGCCAAAGTAAAAGCCTACGACCCTGTAGCCATGGATGAGGCAAAACGGAGAATTGGGGATAAAATAGAATACACCAAAGACCCTTATGGTGCTTTGGTTGATGCCGATGCACTAATGCTAGTAACCGAATGGCCTGAATTTAAAATGCCCAATTTCGAAGTAATCAAAAAACTACTTAAAACCCCTGTAATTTTTGATGGACGTAATGTGTATGATGCAGATTTTGTAAAAGAAAAAGGATTTGATTATTACTGTATTGGGATTGATAAGAAATAAACATAATTAATATCATAAATACGAAAGGCGTGGCCAATTGGCTGCGCTTTTTTTGTTTCCATATTCCAAACATCAACACTTATTATAAATCACTAATACTTATTTTATAAAAACGATTCTTATTATCGACCACCCATAGATCCTTATCTGTAAATTCCAAACACAGAATTTCTGAACTCGTATTAGTATCGAGTTTATAGGTTTTAATGACACTTTTTACATTCAAATCATATTTGAGCAGGCGATTATTTTTTTGAACAAACCATAAGTAAGAATTATTATAAGCAATATCATATACATCATAAACAGCACCAATATTATTAACACTTCCTATATCAAAACTGCGACCATATGGTGGTAATTCATAAATAAATAGTTGATTATTATTTGAACACAATCCTGAAATATAATCAATAAAGATATTTGGATTATTCCAAATAAAACTACCCGATACTGCATTATAATAGTCAAATTCCCTAGAAATGGACATTAAAAGCGTATCATTATAGCATGTTATAGCACATGGATAAATATTTGTAGTTGACCATTTTCTCTTTAGTGTGACGCCTTGATTTAGATCTATATCCATTAAATAGGCTCTATAATATTTATTCAATTCCGTTGGATTATTACAAACAGTATCTAAAGCCCACATTTTACTTCCAGTCCATGCTAAGCTTATAATAAGATTAGCATTATTTATTTGAAAAGCTTCCGTAATATCAATTTTATGAATCCAGTTTTCATAACTTATTCCTGTTGATTTTTTTAATTTGAAATTATCATTATTATATGACAGACTTAGAGTATCATCCTTGATTGAATATTGGCAAACAAAACCATTTATTTTCAATATGCTATCAACAATTGTCATTGTATCTATATCAACCATATTCTCATCCATCTTAGCTTTCCATAGCTTATAAATATTTCCGTTATCATTAAACTCCCAATATTTCACTTTACTATTTGCATCAATCACTTCCCAACTTCCAAGAATATCATGAGGAAACTCATATATGTTATTTTCTATGGGATCATCATTTTTTTTACAAGCCCAAAGACTTACAATAAATAAAACGGATAGTATCATTTTTTTCATATCTAATGCAGTTAGGTTTATAAAACACTCTTAGACTAATCAACTATTAGCTAAATAAGAATCAATTTTTCAAGAATTGCAATATACAAAAAAATCACATGTGACTCATTCAGAACATTGTAAAAGATAAAACTTCAATATCTACAAGCTTTTAAATTGAGCATTTACCAGTTACTGCATAAGGAAAAGTACTTATAAGACTTACCATATTACAATTCCTTACTCACAAATATGATACAATTTTCTTACAGAATCCAATCCCATTTTTTAGTACTTTCACGGCGATAAAACACGAACAACAAAATTTTAATAACAGGCGGTGCTGGATTTATTGGCTCCCACCTGAGTGAACGACTTCTAAATGAAGGAAATGAAGTGATTGTATTAGATAATTACTTCACAGGGCAAAAAAGCAATGTACATCATTTGATGGATAATAAAAACTTCGAGTTGATACGTCATGATGTTACCATGCCTTTTTTTATTGAAGTGGATCAAATATATAATCTAGCCTGTCCTGCCTCTCCTATACATTACCAATACAACGGAATTAAAACCGTAAAAACTTCGGTAATGGGTGCGATAAATATGTTGGGACTTGCCAAAAGAATCAATGCCCGCATTCTACAAGCATCTACCAGTGAGGTTTATGGCGACCCCGATGTACATCCACAAGTGGAAAGCTATTGGGGAAATGTAAACCCAATTGGTATTCGTTCGTGCTATGATGAAGGAAAACGTGTGGCTGAAACTTTGTTTTTCAACTACCATTGGCAGAATAAAGTAGATATAAAAATCATTCGTATTTTTAATACCTATGGTCCTAAAATGCACCCATTCGATGGTCGTGTGGTGTCTAATTTTATTATGCAAGCATTGGAAGGAAAAGACATTACCATTTATGGAGACGGTATGCAATCGCGAAGTTTTCAATATGTTGACGATTTATTAGAAGGAATGATTCGAATGATGAATTCAAGAGATGGATTTACAGGCCCTGTAAATATGGGAAATCCCAATGAGTTCACCATAAAAGAACTTGCCGAGCTTGTGATTGAACTTACAGGCACTAAATCAAAACTAATATATGAGCCTTTACCAAAAGACGACCCCATGCAACGACAACCCGACATTTCACTTGCAAAAAAAGAGTTGGATTGGGAACCTCATATACAGCTAAAAGATGGTTTGGTTAAAACAATAAATTATTTCGAAGAACTAATTAAAGGAGGAAAAATAGATGCATATACTGGTAACAGGCAGTAATGGTCAACTAGGAAGCGAAATCAAAGAGCAATCGCACTTATATCCTGAATACGAATTTCATTTTACGGATATAGATGATTTAGATATCACTAATGAAAAAGCTGTCAATGAGTATATTGAGAAACACTACATTAAGTGTGTTATAAACTGTGCAGCCTATACGAATGTAGATAAAGCCGAGAGTGAGCCAAAACTCGCAAATAAGATTAATGTTTTGGCAGTAAAGTATCTAGCGAAAGCTTGTACTAAACATAATGCGAAGTTGATTCATATTTCCACCGACTATGTGTTTGATGGCAAAAACTTTAGACCTTATAGAGAAACCGATTTCACCAATCCTCAGTCGGTTTATGGCAAAACAAAGCTAGAGGGGGAAAAAATAATCGAAGAGTTTGCAAAAACCGCTGTAATTATCAGAACATCCTGGTTATATTCCTCTTATGGT
>QNXT01000197.1 GCA_003973505.1 Bacteroidota bacterium | reverse complement strand
TTTTTCCGTAGTGGCGATAATTCGGTCTTCCGAATCGGTATAAATAAATACTTCAATCTCATCGTCCACCACTGTACCTTCTGGAACATAGCGCTTAGGGATGAGAATATCACCGAGATTATCTCCATCGAGGTATAACCCCTGTTCTGCTTCGCGCAAAACTTTAAGGGTGTTTAATTTGCCAATATTTGCCATGGTAATTCCGTTTTAATTGTGTTTTGCAAAAGTAGTCTAAATTAGGGACTTATTTATGTGGATTATTTGTGGCTTTTTTTTTGGACGCAGATATCTATGATTTAGTAAGATTATTTCTTTATGACACTGCGTGTTATTTATAGTCACAAAAAAAGCAGGTTCGTGAGTAACATCATATGAATCTGAGTTAGAAAATAAACGATTCAAATTAAAACCTACATATCCAAAACAGATAGACCTTTATATTCAAAAGTAAATCCATTGAAATGGTGAAGTAGTTTCTGGGATTTTATCTTCAATAGTTCGATGTTTATTTTCTTCTTTTGTAATTTCACATCTGCAAAGAGTACAATTTTGTTCAGCGAATCGATAGCGACGATATCAATTTCATTCCGATTTCCTTTCTCCCAGTAGGTTCCAATTTCATTATATTTTCCCTCTCGACTTAATTTTTCTATAAAGTATTTCTCTAAAATTCGTCCACTATATGTATCGAAATCACGATCTACGATTTTTCGTAGATAATCAAAGTTTTGGATTTCCACTGCACTTTTGTATTTGAAAACAAAACGAAACCAAAAATTTAGAAAGTTGTCATGAATTAAATATTTTTGAGTTCGACTACCAGGTTTCGCCATAATGGGTTTTACTTTCTTAATCAAACTATATTCCTTTTCTAATTTATCTAAATACCCTCCGATGTTTTTTTCTAAAATGGATTCCATCTCTGTTCTTGAAGTTTTTGAGGAGGCAATCAAACTGAGAATTGAAAAATAAGTAGTGTATTCTTTTCCAAATTCTTCGATTAACATATTCTTTCCCTCTTCGAGGAAATAGGAATTCGTCTTAAAAAACTCATTACGCATTTTAGTGTAGGATAGGGCGTTTTTCTCACTTAGAATTTCCACGTATTTTGCGACACCACCCGTATATGTATAAAATGACAGTAAGTCTTTTGCTTTATATTTTGGGAAATGGTCAGCTATAATTCTTTTCAATGTATCCACATCGAAAGCTTTTAGGTAAATCTTTTCGTCGGCACGTCCAAAAAGGGGTTCGTTGGCATTTTCAAAAATCTTTTTCATCATAGTATAAATGGAACCGCTGAGAATAAGATTCAATTGACTTTCATCTTTATAGCGATCCCATAAATTCTGCATATCGCTAAAAACAGAAGGATTGATGGAATAAAACTCTTGGAATTCATCAATAACCAATGTAAAAGGATTTTGTTTGCTTGCATTAAGCAATAACTCAAATAAATCCTTAAATTTATGAATCTGACCAAAAACAGGGATGCCCTTACTACGTACCTCTTCGATAAACTCTTCACAGAGCATTCGCTCGCTTTTTTTTGCTGTAAAAAAGTATAAATCACGATTTGTATTCAAAGATTTCAGAATAAGCCTTGTTTTTCCAATTCGCCTTCGCCCGATTATTACAGTCATTCTTGAACTATTACTCATTCTATCTTCTTGTAAACGAAGCAAATCCAATTCGTGTTCTCTGTTGTAAAATTTCATAATAGTTTGTTGTATTTATTTTTAGTAATAAATAATAACGTAACAAAAGTTACAGTAACTGTGGTTACGCAAAGATAATCCTTTTTATGTGATTTCCAAATTATATTATTAGAATTTTGTAATTATATCCTATATTTGCCGCATAATTACGAATATAAATATAGAGACTTAAAGCGTGTCAGGAGAACAAATATTTGAAATAGAAGGAAGTAATCCCGTTGAGTTTTTTGGAGTGAATAATGCCAATATGAAGTTGGTGGAGGAAGCGTTTCCACAGTTGAAAATTGTAGTACGAGGTCATGAAATTAAAGCGCAGGGGACGGATGAACAATTGATGCAGTTTGAAAATGTTATTGGATATTTTCAAAAAGTGTTTGATCGCTTTGGAGTAGTTAAACTTTCCGATGTAAAACAATTATTGAATTCTACCGAGGAAGAAAATCGTAATTATGTAGAGTCAGAAAAGGATAATAAAGTATTGGTGCATGGCCGAAATGGGCGATTGATTCGCGCTCGTACTAAAAACCAAAAACGCATGGTTGAAAGCATGGCAAATAATGATATGCTATTTGCCATAGGTCCTGCCGGGACAGGAAAAACCTACACCGCTGTTGCTTTGGCTGTACGAGCCTTAAAGAATAAAGAAGTTCGTAGAATAATTTTAACACGGCCAGCGGTAGAGGCAGGGGAGAACCTTGGTTTTTTGCCAGGTGATTTACGCGATAAGTTAGATCCTTATTTGCAACCGCTGTATGATGCACTTCGTGATATGATTCCGCAAGCAAAGTTGATGACTTATTTCGAAGATGGAACCATCGAGATAGCTCCCTTGGCATTTATGCGGGGTCGTACTTTGGATCATGCGTTTGTAATTTTGGACGAGGCTCAAAATACCACGAGTTCGCAGTTGAAAATGTTTTTAACCCGAATGGGTAAAGATGC
>QNXT01000191.1 GCA_003973505.1 Bacteroidota bacterium | reverse complement strand
AAGGGTGAAGTAACCAATCCCCAAGCGATAAAACTCACCAATACCAAAACGGTTACCAGTTTGTTTTCGAGGAAGAATCTTATTATTTTGTTTAGCATAGTTTTATGTGTTATTGTGATAATGAGTTATGAGTTATGAGTTACGAGTTACGAGTTATAATTGCTATCCATTTTTGAATAAAACTACATACTCTCAATCACACGATTCATTTTTTCATTAATCTGCTTTATCGATTCCCGATACCATGGATATGGGATTGATAATGGCGATTTCGGTTCCACCTTCTACCTCTTGCAACATCACATTACATGGGAGGATGGTTCCGATTTTATCTTCTGCCTGAATAGATTTTAAGGCAAATGCAGGATTACATGCTCCCATAATACGGTAAGGACGGAAGTCCACATTTAATTTCTCTTTTAAGGCTTTGTTTACATCAAATTGGGTTACTATTCCGAAACCCTCTTTTTGAAGTTCCTCGGTAATTTTGATGCTTGTGTTTTCTAAATTTTCTTCTACGGTTTTGTTGATATAATATTTCATGATAATTGCTTTTTGATATTTGATAAATTAAATTTTGCGAATGAATCGCAGTTTGTATTCCATGTTTGGAATTTTCATCCGATGTTTTTAACACCTTCTATTCCAAAGTATTTGTTTATAGAGTTCGATATCGAGGCTTGTGCAATTCTGAAAAACAATAAATTTACTATAGTAAATGTTTGTTTTCAGAATAAGCATAACAGCCAGTCCCGAAGTATCGGGAAAGATAGCGAGCTATATAAACAATACTAATATCAACAGCGGAAAGATTGTATCAAAGCAAGTCTGCGACTGACGACCAGTGTATGCGGACTGCTACCGATGGCTGCTAAATTAGTTTCTTGCGAATGGATTGGACTGAGGGAAATCGCAATAGCAGGAAAGCTTGAAAAATCAAAATTTTGATTCAATACTAAGCTATGCTCCACAACAAAATCCGAAGCAAGGTGTACATATTCAACTTCCACCTCACACATACCGCAGGACATATCACAGTCACAATCATCCACCACGTCAATTTGTGTGGAAACCAGGCGGTCGCCACAGTAATGACGGCTTACCGAAAAGCCCACAATAGTAGTGAGTAGGTAAAACGCGAGGATAATATATGCTGTTTTCTTTAACATAAGGCAAAAGTAAGCCATGCCCTTGGTCTGGCGTTTACATAATTCTTGGGAAAGTTTATATGATTGTTGGAGAAGGGGGTTAACCACAGAGTTTATCTATCCTTTTATTCAAGAAGAAAGATATAATTTTGAGTTGGGGAAGGGATTAAAGTTTTTCGGCCTTAAATCCCCCTGCCGCCCACTGCCCTACGCTCCCCCCTTTTACCAAAGGGGGAATTAGTACTCCCTATTAATCAAGTAGATAGATGTGATTTTAATAGTTCCCCCTTAGAAAAGGGGGGCGGGTTGGCTTGTACGATGGCAGGGGGATTGAATTAAAAAAAAGACTGAGTATTATTAAACCATATCCAAAGTCTTCCGCCCTTGAACATCCTGCTTTTTATACTGTGAGGGAGTCTTGCCGGTGATTTTCTTAAACTGATTACTCAGATGTTGCACCGAGCTATAATTCATTTGATAGGAAATCTCACTTAATGTGAGCTCATTATAGGAAAGTAGTTCTTTCACACGCTCTATTTTCTGGGCGATAATATATTTCTCAATAGTGGTATCTTCCAAGTCGGAAAAAACAGAAGTAATCACGGAATAGTCCTTCCCTATCTTTTCAGCAAGATAATCCGAGAAATTGATTTTCAGATCCAATTCGCCCGAATGATGAATATAATCCACGATCAAAGCTTTGACCTCGGCTACCAGTTTACGGTTCTTATCACGAATCAGCTCGAAGCCAATTTTACGGAGTTCCTGGTCCAATTTATCCAAATCAATCTCCGATTTTTCCACTTCAATCTCGGCCTTTCCCAATACCACATTTGTATAAGGAATATCCAACTTTGTAAGTGTCTCTTTCACTGCTGACACACAGCGAGGGCACACCATATTCCGGATGTAAAGCGTTTTGGAATCCATACAGCAAACTTAGATATATTTTATAAGAATAGCAAAGCACATTTTGAACACTTATACCGATTGAACAATCAAATGCCGTATATTTTCATTGCATTCAACATACGACTTTGTTGTAACCTCGGTATTGACCATTGTATATTTCAAATTACGCATAGCGTCATTCGAAACTACAATTGGTATTATTTCGCCAACTTCAAGATACGAAAGGCTCCACGGGCAACAATGATAAATACCAAACCACCAATAAGCAAATCGGGATATTTGGACTGGGTAAATAAGACCAAAATTCCAGCGGCCATTACGCCCATATTCACCGCAATATCGTTGGAAGTAAATATCATACTGGCTTTCATATGCACTTGTTGACTTTTCGATTTTTGTAAAATATACAGGCTTAAAGCATTTCCCAAAAGGGCAAAAGCCGATACATAAATCATAAACTGATAATCGGGCATTTCCTCGGGATTGATAAAGCGACGCACAACCTCAATCATGCCAAACAGCGCCAAACTTAATTGCAAATAGCCACTGATTTTGGCCACTTTCTTTTT
>QNXT01000007.1 GCA_003973505.1 Bacteroidota bacterium | reverse complement strand
TATTTTAGTGAGGTACAATTGTAAAAAGTAAAGAGAATATAATAGGCATTATATATCAGACAGACTTTTGGCTGTATACTTCTTCCTTGTCAAAATTTTATAATCCTCACAACCAGCAGGTTGCTCCGGTTATAAAATTTCTTTGGCGTCGAATTATTTTGCCAAAAGTCTCTTGCAAAGGGCTCATTTTTAATTTTTTGTTCAAAAAAGGAAAGCTTAGGAGTTTTAATGGAGTGTGAAAAGCCGCTTAATGATTATATCCGATTAACATTTTTAATACCTGAAATGGTTTTTAATTTTTTGATAATATCTTCAAGCTGCTCACTGTCTTGAACATAGAGCATGGCTGTGCCTTGGAAAATATCCTCCGTATGTTTATTCCCATTTGAGAGGTTAGTAATTCTGTGATTTCACGAATTAGACCAAATTTATCATGTCCCATAAAGCTAATACCTGCAAGAAATTGCGGACTGCCTTCTTCTCGCCATTTCGCTTTTACGATGTTTTTTCCGTAGGTGGCCATCAGATTGGAGGCTTTCTTACAAGTAGTTCGGTGAATTTCAATAGTGTCATCAGATCGTAAAAATCCCACCACATTGTCGCCAGGCAAAGGTTTACAGCATGAAGCAACTTTATATTCAACATTTACTAAATCTTTGCTTAGGGTCATCGATTCAGGTTTGTTCTCAAGCTGTTTTTGAATTTCTTTTTCTAAGGAGTTTGCTGTTTTTGATTTACCAAAACGTGAGAATGGATTGAGGCTACTCAACCAACCTAAAGTTGAAGATTCTGAAATAAACTCGCTTAAATCTTTTTTTGTGATTTTGTCGGTTGCGATTTGATAGTAGAAATCGTTTGTGCTAGCAATTTTGAGGCTATTTTGAAAAGCTTTAACCATTTCGTTATCGTATTCGCGCTTCAAATCAGCAAAATGCTGTTTCAGCTTCATATGCCCTAAACTAACATATTGCTTTTTGATTTCTTTGAGTGCATTTTTTATTTGTGTTCGAGCTCGGGCTGTAATAGCAATATCCAACCAATCCTCTTTTGGACTTTGCTTATCTGATGTTAAAATTTCAACCTGGTCGCCACTATTGATTACATGACCTATTGGGCAGAGTGTATTATTTATTTTTGCTCCGATGGTTTTCTTTCCAATTTCCGAATGAATATTAAAAGCAAAATCCAAAACTGTGGCTCCTTTGGGTAAGGAAATCATTTCACCTTTTGGTGTGAATGCATAGATTTCGGATGTGTAGAGATTAAGTTTAAACTCATCAAGAAAGTCTAAAGCATCGGATTTAGGATTTTGGAGTAATTCGCGTACCTTCGACATCCATTCGTCAAGTCCATGTTCTGAGCTTTTTTTACTGTCTTTGTATTTCCAATGAGCAGCGTAACCCTTTTCGGCTACTTCGTCCATTCTTTTACTTCGTATTTGCACTTCCACCCATTTCCCTTCTTTACTCATCACCGTGGTATGTAGTGCCTCGTATCCATTCGACTTTGGTACGGAAATCCAATCGCGAAAACGATCCTGCTTTGGAACATAGATGCTTGTGATAATGGAATACGTTCGCCAACAATCGGCTTTTTCGGCTTTGAAACTGCTATTTAGAATAATTCGTACAGCAAAAAGGTCGTAAATCTCATCGAAACGTACTTTTTTATTTTGCATTTTATTCCATATAGAGCTAATGGATTTATTGCGATATGCAATGGTAAAATCAAAGCCTTGATTTGTTAACTCTCGTTTGATGGGTTGAATAAAACGAGCAATAAACTTTTTCCTTTGGTATTCGCTTTCGGTTAATTTTGCGGCTATAGAATGGTAGGCCTCAGGATGTTTATACTTCAGAATAAGGTCTTCCAATTCGTCTTTAATGCTATATAAACCAAGGCGGTGAGCCATGGGGGCGTAGAGGATTTCTGTTTCGGAAGCAATTTTCATTTGCTTTTCATGAGGCATCGATTGCAAAGTGCGCATATTATGCAAACGGTCGGCGAGCTTTATTAAAATTACCCTAACATCGTCTGAAAGAGTTAAAAGTATTTTACGAAAATTCTCAGCTTGAAGCGATGATGTTTTATCAAAGATATCTGAAATCTTGGTTAGTCCATCGATAATGCGAGCTACTTTTTTACCAAACATTAGCTCGATGTCTTTAAGGGTATAGTCTGTATCTTCCACCACATCGTGCAATAGTGCACTGATGATGGATTTTGTACCCAAACCAATATCTCGTGAAGCAATTAGGGCAACTTCCAACGGATGCATAATGTACGGTTCGCCACTCCGACGACGCATACCTTTATGAGCTTCTACCGCAAAATGGAAAGCCTTTCGAATTTTGGCCTTTTTTTCCGGATCGTCAATATTACTATGACGCATTATTTGACGAAACTTATTAAGTATGAGTTTTTTTTCTTCCTCTTCCGTTGCTTTATACATAGTTTGCCCTCAGTGAAAATGTATATTAAAGAATATCAATAAAATACTTATTCAATTTTGCTAATTTAATTCTTAGCCAAGATAAGAAAAATGTAGTATTGCTAGGAAATTTCCAATGAAAATAATTTCTTGTGTCGGAAAAGAAATAGTTTACAGGCAGGTTTGCTGTATTGTTTTTAGTAATTATCTGAAGTTTAAAAGTTCTTTTTAGTATTAATGAAATACAGTAGATTGTAAAACTCAAGCACTTGCTAACTTATTGATATAGTAATAACCTGAGTTCGATGTAAGCTTTGCTCACAGTTTCAGATAATTAGTTCATATACGACTCAAATATACGATGGACTATCGAGATAATTCGAGTATATTTGGGGAAGTATATGGGCTAATTATCGAAATTTATATAAAAAAGTCAAT
>QNXT01000073.1 GCA_003973505.1 Bacteroidota bacterium | reverse complement strand
GGGTTTTCACTACGCTTAGGGCTCTTATTTTTGTTTGCTTATCGTAATTAGCAATAGTCCTCGAATTACACGAATTAGCTCGAATTTTATTACACAAAAAAAGCAACAAAGCTGCATTTTCGTGTAAATTCGTGCAATTCGTGGATACTTAATATATTTGAGTTCTGAGAAAAGATGATTTTTTAGCTCAAGACAAAAAGTATGTGGAATCCATATTTAAACAAAGAGAACTATTGAAAAGCTTACCGAAATATTGTTTCTTGTTGAGAGGATAATAATACTGTGGATATATCAAAAAAATGAATCATTCAAATTACTACCTTTGCAAACTATTATTTGAAAGCAAATGAATTATAAAGATTACATATTGCATCCTGTTTTTAAGGTGGTTTCTGAGGTAGCATCGGAACAAGGAGTGCGGGTTTTTATTATCGGTGGATGGGTGCGCGACTTGATTTTGGAACGTCCTTCCAAGGATATTGATTTTGTGGTAGAAGGTTCAGGAATTGAACTGGCTACTGCTGTAGCTAAGAAACTCAATGCCAAACTTTCGGTATTCAAAAGTTTTGGCACAGCCATGATTAAAGTAAAAGATGCTGCTTTTGCCTCCGAATTGGAATTTGTAGGAGCTCGAAAAGAGAGTTATCGTCGTGATTCGCGTAAGCCCATAGTGGAAGATGGCAGTTTAGAAGACGATCAAAATCGCAGAGATTTTACAATTAATGCCATGGCCATTAGTTTGAATAAAGATGATTTTGGTGAATTAATCGACCCATTTAACGGCATTCAAGATATTGAAAAGAAAATAATTAGAACACCTTTAGACCCGGACATCACCTACTCTGACGATCCATTGCGTATGATGCGAGCCATACGTTTTGCTTGCCAATTGGGATTTCGCATTAGCGATGAATCTATGGAATCAATCAAGCGAACTAAAGATCGAATTGAGATTATCAGTAATGAGCGCATTGCAGATGAGTTAAATAAAATCATGCTATCAAAAAAGCCTTCCACAGGATTTAAACTATTGGATATGACGGGGCTTCTTCAAATTATATTCCCTGAATTGGTTGCCCTGAAAGGCGTAGAAATACGTAATGGTCGTGGTCATAAAGACAATTTTTTACACACATTGGAAGTGCTCGATAATATTAGTAAGGAAACCGATGATTTATGGTTGCGTTACGCTGCCTTATTGCACGACATCGCTAAAGCACCAACCAAGCGATTTGTAAAAGGCACAGGTTGGACTTTTCATGGGCATGAATTTTTGGGAGCCAAAATGATTCCCAAAATTTTTCGCCGCTTAAAACTACCATTGAATGAAAAGATGAAGTATGTGCAAAAGCTGGTACGCTTGCATTTACGCCCCATTGTACTAGTGGAAGATTTTGTAAGCGACTCTGCAGTACGCCGTTTGCTTTTTGAAGCGGGTGATGATGTGGATGATTTGATGACTCTTTGCCATGCAGATATTACTTCGAAAAACGAACAAAAAGTTAAGAAATACCATCGCAATTTTGAGTTGGTGAAATTGAAACTCATAGAAATTGAGGAAAAAGACCGCCTTCGTAATTGGCAGCCTCCCATTGATGGTGAGGAAATTATGAAAACCTTCGGAATTAGACCCGGACGTGAAGTGGGAATTATCAAGAATGCGATTCGTGAGGCCATACTTGAAGGCGATTTGGAGAATGATCACGATAAAGTATTTCAATATATGCTGGCAGAAGGAGAAAAGTTGGGACTTAAACCGGTAAATAATGCTTAAAATCGGACTACTATCAGACACTCATGCTGTCCTCGACCCCAGAATTTTAGATTTTTTAAAAGGAAGTGATGAGATATGGCATGCCGGCGATTGGGGCGATATTTCTTTATACGACGAATTAGCAAAAATTGCCTTTGTTCGTGGAGTTTATGGCAATGTAGATGGGCCAATTAACACTTCGCTCCTACCCGAAAATCAAATATTTACGGTTGAGAAAGTAAAAGTAGTAATGACACATATTGGAGGCTACCCTGGTCGGTATGTGCCTCGTTTACGACAAATATTATTGAAAGAAAAACCACAGCTTTATGTTTGTGGTCACTCGCATATCCTTAAAGTTGTGTACGACAAAAAATATCAATTGCTACATATCAATCCGGGAGCAGCAGGACATAGTGGCTTCCATAAGGTAATCACTGCTGTTCGATTTCAAATTAATGGAGAACGGATTGAAAATCTTGAAGTTTTTGAGATTCCTCGAAAATCACGAGGCTATTAGCTTCGACAGGAAAGCAGGTTCCTGAGCTTGTCGAAGGGTAGCTACCAAGTTGGCTCCTAATTTTATCGAATACTCGAAAAGATAAACTTTAATAAATATCCCAAATTTAACTTCATAAACATGCGTTTTTTAGTTTCCTTTGTATCCCAAAATCCGCAAGAAAAAATATTCTTGCGGATTCGATATAAGAGAATCAACCCTTTTCGGTTTCGCATACTCACTGAAAAGGG
>QNXT01000276.1 GCA_003973505.1 Bacteroidota bacterium | reverse complement strand
CTTGTAAAGGTTTCTGTGAGCAGTCGTTCTTTCCATACCTGTTGGTCAAATATCTCTATTGTATCGCCTTGGCAGATATCGATGGTATCGAGTTTTTCTATTTTGTCCAGGATAGTCAGATTTAGTGTAATTATACTATCGCAACCGTGGATATTGACGGTATCAAAGCGATAAATACCACTAAGAGTGTAAGTACTATCGTGCCAGATATAGCTTTCGCATTCGGATTTTTGTACTTCGGTGGTATCGGATTTGTGGATAGTAAGGTTAAGTGTTGCCGTGCTATCGCAGTCGTAGATATTGAGCGTATCAAACGTATATTTGCCGCTGTTTGTGTAGCTTTGTCCGTTCCATAAGTAGCTGTCGCAGGTGGTTTTTTTCACCGTGCTGCTGCTTGAGTTGTGGATAGTAAGATCGAGTGTGACGGTGGAGTCGCAACCGTGCACAGTCAGCGTATCAAAGCGGTAAATACCGCTATTTGACAAGGTATCTCCTTTCCAGATATAGCTATTGCATTCCGTATATTGATACATTGTGCTATCGCTGTGATTGATAGTCAGCTCAAGGCTTACTATACTATCGCAGCCTTCGGCATTTGGTAATATGAATTCTGCTGTATCGGTACTTTCAGTATATGTATTGCCATCAATCCAAGTGTAGCTATCGCAGGTATTGATATGCATGGTGTCGAAGGTAGTAGGGCATTGGGATAGTTTTAGGATGAAGACGTCGGAATATCCTCCTTCAGGTTCTTCTAATTTAAATGTGTCCTGATCGGTATCAATATATTGAGAGTCTGAAAAAGTACCAGTTAGATAAATGTTTTGTGATTTGTCAATATAGATTGAAGAACCTATCATATAACCCCCATTGGAAGTTTTATTACTTTTAGCCCATACAAAATCACCATTAACATCTAATTTTGAAATAAACATATTTGTCTGTAAATAATAAATTGTACCACCATTAATATTATATACTCCAGGACCTGGATCAAAATCTCCTTCTTCACGATATAATCCGGTTGAATACACATTTCCATATTTATCAACTACTACAGATAAACCGGCATCTACCTCTTTCCCACCCATATTTCTTGCCCATATAAAATTTCCATTAGAATCCAACTTTAATAAAAAAATATCCTCTCGATTAACTGAAATTGTGGTATTTGCACTCAAGTTGTAAATACTAACTCCCGGATCAAAATCAACTATACCCTCAAAAAATCCAGTTGTATAAATATTACCTGTTTTATCTGTTGCAATTGAATACCCATTATCATCGGTTTTCCCACCAATACTTTTCGCCCATATAAAATTGCCATTGCTGTCCAATTTGGAAATAAATATATCCCAAGTCGAAAAACCACCGTTTATAACAGAACTTAAATTGTAAATTCCTGATCCCGGGTCAAAATCAGCAGTCCTTCTATAATATCCTGTTGTTAACACATTTCCATTTTTGTCAATTGATATAGATTTACTATAAACAGAACCGGTCAAGCATTTAGCCCATATAAAATCACCGTCATTATCCAATTTTAATATAAATGCGCCTCCAATTCCAGCTCCCAAATTATATACACCGGGTCCGGGATCAAAATCAACTGTTCCACCAAAATCACCTGTAATATATAAGTTTCCATTTTTTATAGCAATTGATGATGCTACATCTTGTGATATTCCTCCTATACGTTTGACCCAAATAAAATTGCCATCAGTATCTAATTTTAAAATAAAAATATCTTCGCCACCGGATGAACTTAGGTTGTAAATACCCGGACTGGGGTCAAAATCAACAGTACCTTCAAATGACCCGCAAACATATACATTTCCTGATTTGTCAGTAAATATTGAAAATCTATCATTAAGGAAATAATACCAATTATTTTTTCCTATCGCAATGTTTTTTGCCCAAATAAAATCTCCTTTTTTATCCAGTTTTGAAATAAAAACATCATATTTTTTATTCTTTGATGTTAAATTATATATAACTGTCCCTGGGTCAAAATCAGCAATTCCTTGAAAAAACCCTACAGTATAGACGTACCCATTATTATCTACAATAATTGAATGTCCAGTTTCCTTCATTTTACCCCCTAAAGACTTTGCCCATTCAATGTTTTGCGCTATTAATGAATTATTGATAAAGCTTAAGGCTATATAAAATAAGAATAATCTGCTCATTATTTTGATATAAAAGCCTTGAAGGTTTTTGAAAACCTTCAAGGTTTGGTTAATTAGTTATAATTTTATGATTTTTACAAATGCAGGTTTGCCTTCCATATCTTTGTATCTTACAAAATACAATCCCGGTACCAATTCTGGTGTCATTTTGTATTCGCTTCCTGCGAAATTACCGTGTTTGATTAACTTACCGGAAGAGTCGTAGATATTTTTCATTATTTACTATTTAAGTAAAAAAAATAAATTTCAAAGAAACGATGCAATCAAAATGTACAACAATACTACATCTAAGAGCCAAATATATTATAAGTTTTGTGATTTTGCAAATAT
>QNXT01000241.1 GCA_003973505.1 Bacteroidota bacterium | reverse complement strand
CTGGTGTTTATGTTTGGATTATCGCTCGCGATAGTTGGCATATAGGCGCAAGTGGTTTGGTTTATGCTTTAGCAAGCTTTCACCTTTTAAGTGCTGTGCTTCGCAAAAATATGCGCTTATTAGCCTTTTCCATGCTTGTGATATTTCTTTATGGGGGAATGATTTGGGGACTTTTTCCAGAGTTTTTCCCAGAGAAAAATATTTCCTTTGAATCGCATATTATGGGGAGCATCACAGGTTTTCTTTTTGCTTTTAAGTATCGAAAAAAAGGTATGCAAAAAGAGGAATATCAATGGCCCGAAGAAGATGAGCTGCCTGATGATGATCCGTATTGGGAAGTGGAGGAGGAGCCGGTAGAAGAAGTTAAAGAAGAAGATAAGGTATAAAAAAAGGTGTGTAATCAGTCTCTTTTTTTAAAGTTTTATTTTTCATTTACCATAGTGTCAAATAGGAGTTATACACTTAATGTCGAATTTATCTTTGTGAACCTTTGTGGTATAGCCTACGTAAATAATTATTACACAGAGCTACACGGAGTAGCACAGAGTAACTCAAACCTGTCTTCCGAAGGTAGAGACCAAAAACAGGTATTGCAAACCCTTATATTACCATGTTTTACATACTGATTAGCAACAAAAAAAGGAGCATTGTTTCCAATACTCCTTTTGTAATGATAATGCTATTTAGATCTAAGCCTCTTCTGATGGCTTTTCCTCTTTTGCTGGTGCATCTAAACCACGTCGCATTTTATCTAAATGACGGATTTTTGCTTTGAGCGTATCCATTTCTTTCTTGGCATGGTTTATTTTCTTTTCAAACTCTTGCTTTAATAAATCAGCATTTTTTGAGTTCGCAAAGAAACCCATATTGGTTTCCCAAAGAATCACATCCGATTTAATTTTGTCAATTTTGGTTTTAAGGAAATTAATCTCACGAAGAATGGTGTTTTTGGCATCACTTTTATTCTTCATTCCTTCAATCTTCGATTTCAAATTCATATTTTGAAATTCAAAATTGTCAATATTCAAATCGTCTAAACATTTATCAATAACCTTACGGAATTCTTTTTGAATTTTATTTAACTCTTTGAATGGTACACGACCAATATTACTCCATTCTTTTTGGAATTCTTTGATTGCTTTAAGATTATCTTCCTTTTTATCTCCAAACTTATAAGCTTTTACTTTTTCAATAAGCTCCTTTTTCAATTTCAGGTTTTTTTCTTCTACATCACCAATATTCTTAAAATATTCAGATTTTGCATCAAAGAAGTGGTCACAAGCAGCACGAAAACGCTTCCAAATTTTATCGGAGTACTTACGAGGAACACTACCAATTTCTTTCCACTGCTTTTGAAGTTTGATTAGTTCGTTTGAAGTGTTTTTCCAATCAGTGCTGTCTTTTATCGCTTCGGCTTGTTTGCAGATGTCCAACTTCAAATTATAGTTGTTCATTTGTTCGTCAGAAATGGACTTGAAAAAAGCTTTTCGGTTTTCGAAAAACTGATTCATTGCCGTTTTGAAACGAGTCCATATTTCATCATTATGCTTTTTAGGTGTTGGACCTAAAGTTTTCCACTCAGCAAATAATGCGTTTACAGCTTCGGTAGCAGCGTTCCACTCTTTAGCTGTAGTATGATCGGCAGCAAGAAATTCTTCCATTTTCTCACATAAAGCCGTTTTAAGAATTAGGTTATTATTCTGCTCTTCGTGAAGTTTTTCGTAATACTCGTGACGACGCTGATTGATTTTTTCAGTGGCAGCTTTAAAACGATCCCAAATCTCATCTTTTTTATCCATGGGTACTGACCCAATCTCACGCCATTTCTCGTGTAATTCTTGAAGTTTCGTGAATGATTTATTAATAGACTTCTCTAATAATAACTCCTCAACTTGTTCACATAGCTTAATCTTTTCCTCGAGGTTTTTTCGTAAGTCCAAATCACGTAATTCGTGACTAATCTTTACTTTATCGAAAAATTGATCCACTAAGAAATGGTAGTTTTCCCAAAGGTTTTTCACTTTTCCTTGTGGAATCATTCCAATCTCGCGCCATTGCTCTTGCAAATGCTTAAACTCATCGTAAGTCTTTTTCAACGACTCCTCCGACTTTATCATATTACGCAATTGTTCAAGTAAAGCTTCTTTTTTAACTAAGTTAGCTTCTTTTTGAGCTTCTATTTGTTTCAATAGCGTTGCGCGTTTTTCTTTATATGTATTAAAAGCTTCTTTATATTTATTTTCGAATGGAAGCTCTACACTTTTATATTCATTTTCATCGCCACCATCTTCGATAAATTTATTATAAATTTCTTGTTTATAATCTTTTATCTTACGGATGTAGTTGCCCTTAATAGCAGCAACCTTATCTTTAATGGCTAAAATATCTTCTGCACCGTTTACCAATTCAACCAAACGATCTACCAGCTCAGACATTTCCATTTTGGAAAAATCTTCTACTTCTTCTTCCTCCTCAGTATTCTCTTGTTTCGTTTCTTCAGTGGAAGCATCGCTTGTTTTTTCTT
>QNXT01000067.1 GCA_003973505.1 Bacteroidota bacterium | reverse complement strand
CACCGGTCGTATTATCCTACAAAAAGCTTGTCCTATTTCAAATACTGATGATGCAGGTGATTTGCATGATAAACTAATGCTAATAGGCAGCAAATTGGTTGTGGAAACCCTTGACCTTATAGCCCAGGGAGATTATCAAACACAGGATCAAATTTCATCATCAACTGATGTAACAACGCTAAAAACGGCACCAAAGATATTTAAGGAAGATTGCCGAATCAACTTCAAGCAAGATATAGAAGTATGCTATAACCATATTAGAGGTTTGAGCCCCTATCCGGGAGCATTTACAGAAATCCTCTCACCTGATGGAAAGAAGTTTCTATTGAAAATATTTAAAACAGAAATTCTTGATACAAACTATACCGATAAGGAAAGTCTGAAAACGGATGGGAAAAAGTATTTACATATTTCCTTTGGAAAGCAAAGTTTAAATATCCTTGAATTACAATTGCAAGGAAAAAAACGAATGCGAACCGAAGACTTATTACGTGGTTTTAAAATAGATGAAAATTGGACAATTGTAGAAAAACAAGTCTAAAAAATCCTATTTGCCCTATAAGTCAATAGCGGTAAGCTTTTCGGGATATGTTTAAAAAATATAAAAAAGACCCTTAATTTATTAACAATTTACCCGACTTTTCAACAAACGCCCTATTTATAAGGGTTTTCGCTTGACAATACAATTTTATCTTCTATATTTGCTATACAATTAAATATTTCTAACTATTTAAAAAAATCAAGATGAACAAAACACAATTAATTGATGCAATGGCAGCCAATGCTGGCCTAAGCAAAGCAGACGCAAAAAGAGCATTAGAAGCATTCGTTAGCGCAACTACTGACGCACTTAAAAGTGGTGATAAAGTAGCTTTAGTTGGATTCGGTTCTTTCTCAGTAAACGAGCGTAGTGCACGTACTGGCCGTAATCCTCAAACTGGTGCAACTATTAACATTCCTGCTAAGAAGGTTGTTAAATTTAAAGCTGGTGCTGAATTATCTAATACTGTTAAGTAAGATATTTCCCAGTAAAAGAATTGGCTCCAGCAATATTTTGTTGGGGCTATTTTTTTATCCATTAAGTAATTCTTAATAGCAAATTGATGAAACAAAAGACCTCCAAAGAACTTCGCGACTATCTTTTTAGCTTTATTTCTGAAAACAAGCAGCACCTTTTCGAAACCATTATCGAAAATCGTAGTCGCCACCTAACTGTGGTACTCGAAAATATTTACCAACCTCATAATGCTAGTGCTGTATTGCGTTCTTGCGATTTGTTTGGAGTGCAGGATGTACATATCATTGAAAATAGCAACGAATACACATTAAGCGATGAAGTGGCCATGGGTTCTTCAAAATGGCTTACGCTAAAAAAATATAACGAGACAGAAAACAATACCATTGCTTGTTTTGATGCACTACGCAAAGAAGGTTATAAAATCGTTGCCACCACTCCTCACACAAACGATGTGCTAATTGCCGACCTGCCTATCGGCCAAAAAACAGCTCTTGTATTCGGCACCGAACTAACAGGCCTTTCGGAAGTGGCCATGGAAAATGCCGATGCTTTTGTAAAAATCCCCATGTATGGTTTTACCGAAAGTTTTAATATCTCAGTATCAGCCGCTTTAAGTTTATATCAATTTACTGAGAATATGCGAAAATCAGATGTTGATTGGACTCTCAGTGAAGAAGAAAAAATTGAAATTCAAATAGCTTGGGCTATGAATACAATTAAAAAATCGGAGATGATCGTAGAAGATTTTCTTTCGAAGTCCGAATAAAAAAGCCCCAACCAAAAGGCTGAGGCTCATCTACACTAATTTTATTAAAAAGTAATCTTGGGCTATTTTCTTTTACGACCAAAGTGCTTCCCCTTAAATGCCCGGAAAGCCATAATTCCTTGCAGCATTGTTGAAATCATCGGCTTTGGATTGGAAAATAAATCCTCAACAAAGCGATTTTTTATGGAATCAAAGGAATAGTACTCCTTAACATCTTCAAGCGTATAATCCAATTCCTCATCCGAATTCTTAATCTCATCTTGCACCCGCTTAATCTCTCTCTCGAAATCTTCATCATTCCGTATAGGCTGAACAATGGTTTCTTTATGGAACTCCTCAAAGTCCATCTTATTATAAATAGACTGCTTGAGTGGATTATATATCAACGGCTTACGAAGTAGATAAAACAATAGTGCAAGCAGCAAATAAAAGCCACTTACAATAAACGCACCCGTTGAAGCATTGCCATAATAATCGTCGTACCACATAATAAACGAATAGGATGCAAAAAACATAAAGAACAGTATTGCAAACGCTATTACAGATCCTAATACAAATATGGAAAGACCGCGATATACCTTTTTACTAAAGTGTAAACTTAGTAAATCAATTCGCAGATTAATATATTTCTTAATTTGCTCAGGAACTTCGTTTATTGGGTTCTCGTCATTCAAATAGCCTGTCATAATTATTAAGCTTTATCTTTTTCCTTGGCAAATTTCTTTTCAACTACCTCTTCGGCATC
>QNXT01000102.1 GCA_003973505.1 Bacteroidota bacterium | reverse complement strand
ACTCTTTGGTGGCAAACGAGGCAAATGCATATTCTCTGTGATATTTACGCTCAGGATACGTTTCATGAAATTTTTTGACGATATCAGGCACGATATCTTCCAGACTCTCTACACCAAAATGGGTAGCAAGGTATTGAAGCTTGTCTGAGATTTCATAGCGTATCTTGCGTGGTGTTTTGCTAGAGAGTGGCTGATGCGTACTTAGTATCTCTTGCAGGCGCTGTTGCTGACTCTTTTTGCCGATAGCATACGCGGAAAATGGTCCTATCTGACTCATCATGATAAGCAGGCTCAAACTTACAAACATCCACTTATATCTGGCACCTTTAAAGAGCAAAAAGTATAGACTTATCGCAAAAAGCCATGCACCCAAAAGCGCTACCATATAGCGTGATTCTGTCCAGCCATACGCGTGGATACGCATCCACAAAGCCGCAGCGAGCATGATAGTCTGAAGCCAGAGCGCCAAAGCAAAGAAGCGTTTGTACCGCTTGGTTTTTTCACTCCAGATCGGTGTCCAAAACAGATACGCCGTGATCGCCACCGCCGAAAATGCGATGATTATCCACGCCAATATCCCTTTGGGCCAACTCTGTGTGACTAAAATTTTTAGCGTATAGGCATACAAGATGACAAAATACCCGATTACCAAAGGAGTAAGCAGATACTTCGTAAAGATGGTTTCTACTTTGGTGTAGGTGTGTGGCATAAGATCTTTGGTATCTTTTGGGATCTGTGCGAGAAAATAGGGAACACCAAAAAGCCCGATAGTAAGCACCCACAACTGCCCATACCGCTTAGGCGCAATATCTAGCGAAAAAAGCGAATCTAAGGCATACAAAGCGCCACTTAATCCAGCATACAACACAATCGTAAAAACGATGGATGTCAAAAAGCCAAAGACCACTTGTTGGTTGTATTCCCAAAAGAGTCTGTTGTCAGGGTTGGATTTCCAAAACGGCGCCCACCATATCATGATAAAAAACGCCAATATCAAGAAAAAATGACGCATAAATACCATGCCCGAAGGTACATCTTTCATATTTGGCAAGATGAGATAATACCCCACAAGTGCGACGATCCCAACGATACACAAAGGATTTTTATCCCCCAAAAGTCGCAATGCGGTAAACATAAACACCCCAAGACTCAAAACAAATACAGCCCTGAGCACCTTCTCAAAATAGACCGCATCATGACTATCGACCTCGATCAGAAAAAGCACCAGCACCATCGCCACCAAAGTAGTGATAACCGTAGCAGGAAAGCGGGAAAAGACCGAACGAAACTGCTCTATCGCCTTTGTCGGTGTAGGGAGTCTAAATGCCATTACCATCCTTTTTTCTCCATTATAGTACAAAACTACTTTAGAGGGTTATTTTAGTGCTACACAGCGGCTTTGAAATTTTTTGAGTGCATCGACATTGCCTACAACTACTAGTGTATCGCCAGCGTCAAGTTTGTGGTTTTCGCCTCTACTAATATATATTAACTGGTCACTTTGCTCTTTATCTATGATAGCAATTAATACAATCCCTTGGGTTCGAAGAGGGATATCTTTTAAATAGACACCATCATATTTGCTATTTTCCTCTAGTGTGATTTCTGCAATTTTAATATCGTTGCGCTCATAAACGATCGTATTAATTGCCTCTCTTACAGCTGGTCTGGTTAAGGCATTAATTATCTGCTCTGTTGAAGCATCGTAGATATTAATAATAATATTTGCCCCAGCAAAGCGCAGTTTTCGGCTACTCTCTTCGGAGTTGCTAATAGCAACGATGACGGCATCATGGAAGAGTTCGCGTAGGCTTAAGACTAAAAAGAGGTTATTGGCAGTATGATCCATGGTACAATAGAGCATATGTTTTTGTGGATCTATATCGAGTTTAAAGATTGAGCTATTCTTTTTAGGGTTAAATTTTCGCACATCTATAACACCATCTGCCAGGGCATCTTGGTAGTTATTCTCTTTCATAACAGCAACACGGATTGCAAAGCCATCCTCTTTTAAGCGTCTATAAATTGCACGTCCAAATTTCCCATATCCAAAAAGAATGATCGATTTTTTCATCTCTTGCACTACTGTATCCTTGCTCTAAAGTGGTCTATTGCACTAGCATAGCCTAGCACAATGAGTTCGTCATCTTTACGCAGCTCCCAATCATCATTTGGGTTAAAGTAAAAGTTGTTTCGGTATTGGTTTTTGCGCACAATTCCTAACAAAACAACACGGTGCATTAGCGAGTGGATCTCATGGAGCTTTTTTCCAGCAATTGCATCAGTGACAGTAACTTCATCGACCCTGTCGCTACTGTTTCGCAAAACTATTGAGCGTATTGCCTCAAAAGCAACAGGCTCTCCGGCATAAACCGATGCCATCATAGCAGCTTGCTCTTGCGGTATAATTATCTCATCTATCCCTGCATATTTGAGCTTATCTGCAATTTCACTCTCGCTAACTCGAACGGTAACACGTATATTGCTATTGAGACTCTTGACATTTATAGCAATAAAAGCATTTTGTTCATCATCTGATGTTAGG
>QNXT01000025.1 GCA_003973505.1 Bacteroidota bacterium | reverse complement strand
TTATGGATCTATCAGTTAAAGCCAAATTATTTTTGTCTGTAGCAAAATCAGCTTTTTTTCTATTCGTTTCAATCTTATTCCCAAAACCTTAATAAAGCTCTCTGTTTCAAATCCATTTTTAAAACCATTGTTATAAATATCTAAAATTTCATCAAACAAAGCAATAAAAAATTCTGATAGTATTGCTCCTAGTGCTTGCTGTAAGCCCATCTTTGCGCCTTCTGAAGCACCTGTTGTAATACTATTTGTCATATAATATTGTGCTTTATCAAGATTTGTAGGTAAGTGTTCTTTGGCAGTTTCTTTGCCTCTCTCTATGGCTTTATTGAGTTTTTTTTCATTTATATCAAATCGTTCCTTATTTTTGATACCATCCTTTTCTTTGTCCATCCAATCTTTCTTGTCAAAATCTCTCATTGATTGATTTATGGATCTATCAGTTAAAGCCAAATTATTTTTGTCTGTAGCAAAATCAGCTTTTTTTGTATTCTTTTGCATAAACCCACCATCTTTATGGTATTGAGATAAAGATTCTATATGGTCTGGGCTTGTTGTATCTGCTTTTTTGACTTTTCCAGTATAAGCATCTACAACATTACCATTTAAATCCATTTGACTTTTTGTATATTGACTTCCTATACTATTTTTTCCTTGCCCTGCAAATTGTTTTCCTTCACTATTTTTCGTATTTGTATAATCTTCTCTTTTATATTTATCTTTTTCATTGGCATATATATTTTGATTAGCATTATGAATAGTTGTAACATTGCCACCATCTTTATCAAATTTTGCAACAACCCCACCCAAACCAAATGGCGTAACTATATTACTAATTACTTCTGTTTTACAATCATAAATTAATTGTTTAAATTTATTGTCATTAAACTCTTTTTTGAACTGTTCTAAAAATTCTTTAGCTTCATCTTCTGTAACTTTAATATTATAAAAATTATGAGTTGCTTCAAATGTAGCATCAATCCTTTTTTTATCAAATTTAGAATTTAAAAATTCATCTACAATTGATTGATCAACCTTTTCATAAACAGTATAACTTTTTTTAATCTTTTTCCTTTTTTTGTATCTCTCTAATTTTTTAGACATATAACATTCCTACTTCGAAAGCTCTTTTATCTTCATATCAAATGCTTGTAAATATGCTTCTTCCATTATGTGAGTTTCTCCATCAGCTTCTGCAATAGTAACTAAAATATCTCTTATAGGTGCAAAATTTTCTATTTCTACCCTATTTAAATATTCAAGAGCTTCATTAAAAGTTGGAGGATTATCTATTAAATTATTTATTTGTTCAATTATATGTTCAGGATATTTTTCTGCTGATAATCCACCTATAAATTCATGTAATTCTTCTAACTCTTCTTTAGAAATTTTTCCATCAGCATTTGCGATAGAAATACCTAAAGCAGATAAGGCTAAAATATAGTTTGTATGTTCTTCGTGTGCTTTAGCTATTTTAGTCATTTTTTCAGCTTTTTTGTTTGCTTTTACTATTTCTTTTTGCTTTTCTTCTTCCTCCTCTTCTTCTCTTCTATTCATTGCATAACCAGCTGTAACACCTGCAACTGCTGCACCTGCTGCTATTGCCTCTGCTCCAGCTAGTGATGCTGCTAATGTTGCTGCACCTGCTACTGAACCACCACCAGTAAATGGTGCTAATGCTACTGCTCCCACTCCCAATGCAGCCATTCCTAAAATTTTACCTATTCCCATGATATTCTCCTTTTTTTTATTATTTATCCCCAATTTAACTAACCATAGTTAGTTGATAAAGAATTCTTACATCTTTATTCTTATAGTTAGTTTAACTATAAGTATGCAAATGGAAGATAGCGAACTTACCAATGAACAGATAGAAAAAATATTTAAGCAAATTGGTAAAAATGTAAAAAAGTATAGAAATAAGAAAAATATATCACAATTAGCTCTATCCTTGCAAATGGGGCATAAAGCAGTTGGAACTGTGTCTATGGCAGAGATTTGTATAAACAACAAACATTTTAATATAAAACATTTAGCTCAAATTTCAAAAATATTAAATGTGAAAATTTGTAACTTTTTTGAGGGAGTTGATGAAATTATAGAAAAAGAAGAAAAGTAATTTTGATATAATGTTATATATTGTATATCCACTTCTAAGATTTCAAAATTTAACCTTTTTCTGAACTGTAATGTTTTATATGTGTTGTATCTTATTAAAATTAGGATGATAAAATTAACTTTTAAACTTTCTTAAATTTATAAATTATCTTTATAAGAAAAAGTAAAAGCTTTTAGCCCTTTGCTTTCGGCTCTAAGCTCTAAGCCTACTTATACCTAACAATATCTTTAGGCTCTGGCGCTTCGTAGGTTTTGTCGAATAGTTCTATTTTGCTAGCGTGAAGTAGAACTCTTTTAGCTTTTGTTGGGCTTCCGTATTGTTCGTCGCCTACTACTGGGTGTCCTACATGTGATAGGTGTAGTCTAATTTGGTGGGTTCTTCCGGTTTTTATCTCTATATCTACTTTGCTTTTTTTACCCTGTACTTCGTTTGGCTTAACA
>QNXT01000199.1 GCA_003973505.1 Bacteroidota bacterium | reverse complement strand
TCGCTTATCTTTCGTGATCAGTATTTTGGGCATAAAAGTAATTTCGGCAGTATTATAATCAATCACATAATCGTAATTCTGACCTCGAGTCAGCAATTTCCCGTCAATATATACTCTTTCGGTTCCGCTTAAGACTACAATATATCGTTCGAAATTACTTCCGTGAAGTTTATACGGCCCCTGACTCCCCTCAATTCCCGTAATTTGATTGCGGGCAAACTTACCCCGTGATAAAGCAATCCCACCATAAGCTCTTATTCGAGGGCTATACTCCTTTTTTGCCAAAGCAAAATTCACATCAGCATAAGCCCCTTGAGCCTTTTTATGATAATTAAGAAAATACGAATTGGGCTTTTTAATCTCATAATCACCTGCAATCAACTTTCCATTCTCATGCGATAGCATAATGAAGACCTTATCAAAATCCTGTATTTGTTGGGTGTTTCCATCGGGCTGAATGGGAATATTATTATCCGTAATGGAAGCCGTAAGGCGTAAATCAGGCGTAATATCTCCGGCAATTTGGAGATTCAAATTGGAGGCAACACTCAAATCCTGACTATTACCCACCGACACCGCACGAGAAATACTTCCTCGTTTCGAGAAATCACTTAAACCGAATAAATCTTGCTGTTTACTGTTCGATGTTCGATAAATCAAGGGAGGCACATTTCCACGCTCATCCTTTTTCTGAAGTTCATTAATATCCTTATGAGCTATGATTTTAGCCAAATCATACGGAAAACTCTGGTAGTTTACTGAAATGGATTTATGTTTCTTACGAACCGAAGGATTAAGAATTAATTGCGATTTTGTTACATCAAATTGATAGAGATTACTATCCAGCTTTTCCCCATTTTCAAAGCGAATATCAAGCGTGCTTGGGATAATTGTCAGACTATCAATTTGAATTGTATCTGATTTTAGCTCAATCTGTTTTAGCAAAATAGCAGTCGTATCCTGAGCACGAAGCAAGCTCCCCGAACCAAGAAGTAATAAAAGAAATATGATTGCTTTTTGTTTCAATATTCTATTGATTGTGCTAAAATGCTAAAGTACAAAAATAGCAGGGAGCACAAATAGAAAGACATCAGTGTTTATATTTTCCTCTAAAAAAATATTTTTCATGGCATTTAGAGGGTTATTTTCAAGATTTTTGGAGGTCATTTCGCAAATAAAATACAATCATGCAATATTTTTTAAGATAAAGCATTTTCATATCAGTTAATATTTTATTTTTGCATACGTTTTATTTTCTTACGATGGAAGTAAAACTCATAAATATAACACTCTAAATGATAAATTATGAACGTTAAAAGACTTGCAATCCAAGTAGTTTTATTACTCGCAGTAATCTTTCTTACATATAAGATTTACAATAGTATTATGGAACCCGTGCGCTTTAAAGCGGTAGTTGCTCAACGTGAAAACGTTATTAAAGAGCGCCTTGGACAAATAAAGACATTAGAAGTTGAGTATAGAAAAATTAATGGTAAATATACCGGAGGTTTCGACACATTAATTGATTTCTATAATAACGGTATTATGCCATTGGTATTGAAACACGGTAGTGTGCCTGATACATTAACCGAATTACAAGCATTGGAAATGGGTATTATTACTCGTGATACCACTGAAATTGCGATTAAGGATACACTTTTCAAAAATCTTGAAGATTTTAACATTAATGCTATTCAGTATGTTCCTTTCACACATAATAAAGTGAAATTTAAGCTTCAAGCAGGTACTGTAATGAGAGCTAATTTCAATATTCCTGTATTTGAAGTTCGTTGTAAAATGGAGGACTATCTTGCTGACATTAAGCAACAAGATTTATTACATAATGAGATTAATCTTATAAAAGAAGATGATAAATTTCCTGGTCTTATTTTAGGTTCATTAGAGGAGCCAACTACTGACGGTAACTGGTAAGCCTTGAATGCTATTCAGAAAATATCATTTGCTGAAGTAGAGAAGTCTGCAATAGAAAAGTATTTTTTGTCCATTAATCTTCGGATTGATGGACTTTCTTTTTTGATTCAAGATCAAGAGAAGAAAAATATTCATCTAGAAGCCTACGAATGGCTGAATGTAACCGATTGGGAAAAGAGTATTGCAAATACTAAGAGCCTTATCCAGAATCACGATCTCCTAAAGCTCGATTTTGTCAAGCCCCTGATTTTTATTCAATCGGTAAACAGCATGCTTATCCCCGATTCAATATTCCAAGAAAAAAGAAATGCATTGCTATATAAGCAGTATTTTGGAATTGAAAATCATAAATTATATTCAAGCTCCATAAAGAATATGAAACTTCTATTTGGCGTGGATAATCGTTTGGCCGAAATCGTAGATAAAAAATGGAACTCTTGTCGTTGGAATCATTTATCTCATACTTTTATAGAGAATTCGATAAATGAGAGTGGAACAGAGCAAGATGTGTTTTTAAAAATTGAAAACGCCTATTTTGAGGTTGTTGCAATAAAAAACCATAAAGTTGAAGCTCATAACTATTTCGAATTTTCGAGTTCTGAGGAGTTTCTATTTAACCTTTTAAGCTTTAT
>QNXT01000048.1 GCA_003973505.1 Bacteroidota bacterium | reverse complement strand
AGTATATGGGCTAATTATCGAAATTTATATAAAAAAGTCAATAGCAAACCATCTTCGCACTAAATACCACTCGAAATAGCCCGCTATTCCTTCGTGATATTTAGCAGCAAATCTGGTCTGCTATTGACTTTCTGTGAGTGAAATCTTACATCGAACTCAGGTTTATAGACTTATTGTACATTTGCATTTCAAATTTTTAATAGCTTGAATACATGGAAAGAGTAACAGAACGATTTTTGAAATATGTAAGCTTCGATACACAGTCGGAGGTGGATGTAGAGGCAATTCCCAGTACTAAAAAACAGTTTGAATTGGCAAATTATATTGTAGAAGAGCTGAAACAGATGGGTATGCAGGATGTTAGTATTGATGAGCATTGTTATATTATGGCCACCTTGCCTGCTAATACCGATAAGAAATTGCCTACGGTGGGCTTTATAGCTCACATGGATACGAGCCCAGACTTTACGGCAACAAATCCAAAACCTCAAATCGTTGAAAATTATCAAGGTCAGGATTTAATTCTTTCCAAGGAAGAAAATGTGGTTCTGGGACCTGATTATTTCCCGGAATTGCTTTTATATAAAGGTCAAGATATTATCACAACCGATGGAACTACTTTGTTAGGAGCTGATGATAAAGCTGGTGTGGCGGAGATTGTTACAGCCATGGAAGAGCTTATTAATGATGATTCCATAAAGCATGGCCCCATTCGTATTGGTTTTACTCCTGATGAGGAAGTGGGGCGTGGTGCTGACCTTTTTGATGTGGAAAAATTTGCAGCCGATTGGGCTTATACCATGGACGGTGGCGAGATTGGTGAATTGGAATATGAGAATTTCAATGCTGCGGGTGCCAAAGTAATTTTCAAAGGAAAAATTGTGCATCCAGGTTATGCAAAAGATAAAATGATTAATTCGCAAACGCGTGCTGCTGAATTTATTACTGCTATGCCAGAAGATGAAACTCCTGAAACTACCGAAGGTTACGAAGGCTTTTTCCATTTGATGGGTATTGATGGTCGTGTTGAGCAAACCACATTGAATTACATTATTCGTGATCACGATATGGAATTATTTAAGAAGCGTAAAGAAGCGATGAAAGCTTTGGTTGCTGATTTTAATGATAAATATGGCGAAGGTTCTGTGGAGTTAGATATGACTGATCAGTATTATAATATGCGTGAAAAGGTAGAGCCTGTGATGCATATTGTAGATGTAGCAGAACAAGCAATGAAGAATTTAGACATTAAGCCTAAGGTTAAAGCCATTCGAGGAGGAACCGATGGCTCGCGTCTTTCATATATGGGCTTGCCTTGTCCAAATATTTTTGCCGGAGGCCATAACTTCCACGGTCGTTATGAGTTTTTACCCATTCCTTCTTTGATTAAAGCAAAGGATGTTGTAAAAGAGATCGTTCGTTTGGTGGCGGAAAAGTGATTAGTGATTTTTGATTGATGATTTTTGATTTTCAATTTACCGGACACTGAGCTTGTCGAAGATTGTCGATTTACAATTTACGATTTGGGATATTTGATTTTGGACACGGAGCTTGGAATCTGCTGAGTTGTCTGAAGTGGTCGAACAGTCAAAGTATGTCAACTTTTGCCAACAAATCAACACCTCAACAAATAAACAAATCAACATCTAGTATAACAACGAATGTCCATTTCAACCTATATACCATACTATAAACGCAATCTGCAAGTTGCTGTTCCTGTTATGCTTTCGCAATTTGGACAGGTAATGGTTTCGCAGGTGGATAATATGATGGTGGGTATGGTAGGCACGGCTGAATTAGCGGCAGCGGCTTTTGCCAATTCGGTTTTCGTAATTATGATGATTATTGGAATGGGCTTTAGTTTCGGCTTGACACCTTTGGTTGGGCATGCTTGGTCGTCTAAAGATTATCCTCTAACAGGAAAGCTGCTTCGTAATGGTTTTTTTACAAATACTTTGCTTGCCATTGTGTTGTCAGTTATAATGATAGCTGTATCTTTTTTCTTCGATAGTATGGGGCAGGATGAGGAAGTAGTGGCTTTAGCGGTACCTTATTATCGTATTTTAGTGGTTTCCTTTTTGCCTTTTATTTGGTTTTTTACTTTTAAGCAGTTTGCCGAAGGAATGGGGGATACGCTCAACGCTATGATTATCACCTTGGTGGCTAATGTTGTGAATATTATTCTCAATTATGTGTTTATTTTTGGGAAATGGGGTTCTGATGCCTATGGCTTGAATGGCGCAGGTTATGCCACTTTGATTTCTCGTATTTTAATGCCCATTGCTTTCTTTTTTGTGTTTCGCTATCGCAAAATATTTTGGCGTTATTGGGTTCATGCATGGCGAAGTAGTATTGAGAAAGCTACGGTTTGGAAACTGGTAAAAGTGGGAACGCCCATTTCTATGCAAATGTTACTAGAAGTTACTGCATTTGCTTTTACATCTATTATGGCGGGATGGATTGGCGTTGTTCCCTTGGCAGCGCATCAAATAGCGATAGGCCTATCCAGTGTTACATTTATGATTGTTACAGGCATTAGCTCAGGGACAACCATTCGTATTTCACATCAGTTTAGTCGAGGTGAT
>QNXT01000308.1 GCA_003973505.1 Bacteroidota bacterium | reverse complement strand
CATTGGCTGAATGGCAATTGACTTTTATAAAAGCATGATCTTTTCGCTTGCTTTTCTGATGTATCGCCATGGCAAAGCGTTCCTTATCGGTTCCGGTTTCGCCTTTAAGCAATACGATGCTATCAGTAGGTGCTACTTGCTGAACTTGGAATAAAGCGTCTTTCAATAATTGACTTTTACCGATAATCTCATCAAAATCATGCTGTTCAATATATTCTTCTCTAAGGTAAATATTCTCCGCATATAATTCATTTTTCAGTTGTTCGGTTTCGCTAATTTGCTCTTTTAATAGTCGTTCTGTTTTTTTAAGCTTATCGGTACTTATGGCCATTCCCACAAAATACTCCTCATTATCCACTATGGTCAAACTCCCCGAACCAATATAGGGTATTCGTTTCCCTGATTTTGTAATAAGTTCATATTCTACGGTTTGCTCTTTCTTCTCTCTAAAAATGGCCTCCATAGCGGCTAAAGTTTTCTCTTGATACTCGGGAGCAATAAAGTCGGAAATATCTTTTCCAAATAGTTCAGCCGCTGAATAACCCAAAATACTTTCAATATTTTTATTCCACATTAACATCTTTCCCTGATTATCGAAAATATAGGCCAATTCAGGCATTCCTTCCAAAACCATTTTGCCGGAAAGTTTATTGAGAAGGTCGTTAATTTTCTTTTGATCCATAGAATAATGTGGGGTTTTGGGCTGTTTATATCTGTGGTAAAGATAGAAAATCTTGGAATACATTTTTTTGGGCTAAAGCCCGTTTTCGTGGGTTAACCATTAGGGGCGGGATTAATCCCGCCCCTAATGAATTAGCGTTCGTATTGGCATTAGGCTAAAACGGCTTTAGACGAAATTGCCGAATTTTAGGCCGTTTTTATATGTGGTAAATCTAATACCTGTTTTATTATTCGATTATTAGGCGTGGGATTTATCCCGCGCCTGATGAATTGGCGTTAGAATTGGCTTTAGCCAAAACTATACTCTGTCAATTGTTTAAGTCGGAAACTGTCGTTCTACCGTTCACCCTAAATCATTCTTTACAATACTAAATCCATATCGCTCAATAAACTGATTGTATTCTTGTGTGAAGGTGGTTTTACTATGATGTTCTTCTTGTTTGGAAATATAATTTCTTACCGCCTGAATTTTATCATCACAAACCCCTATTGCAAAATACTCATCTTGCCATCCAAACTTTGATTTTGTAAGTTTGTTTTTGTTTATCCAAAAGGAAGATTCCCCTTTTAATAATTGTGCTATTTTACCAATGCTCAAATCATCATTTAAAGAAACCAAACAATGCACATGATCCGTATATCCATTTATAAAATCAATATGAATATGTTTGGTTTTCGCATTCTCGCGAATATGATTAAATACCATTTGCCTGATATTTTTTGTAAGAAAAGGAGTCCTGTTTTTTGTTGTCCAAACAAAATGGACATATACATGAATATATGACATGGTTTTGTTATTGGATGGATAGAGTCCGATTAATGATTTTTTTAGTTGATGTAAAGATACAAAATATTGGGATACTGTTTGTTTGGGCTAAAGCCCATTTTCATTGTTTAATTATTAGGCAGGGCATTAATGCCCTGCCTAATGAATATTGCACCAAAACGGCTTTAGCCGAAATTGCCGAATTTTAGACTGTTTTTATATGTGGTAAAGCCTAAAGCCCATTTCATTGTTCAATCATTAGGGGCGGGATTAATCCCGCCCCTAATAAATTAGCTTTAGAATTGGCTTTAGCCAAAACTTCTTGAAATTCATCAAATGCAATAATTACAAAATGATTTAAAATAAAAGAACCAACGAAAAGTTGGTTCTTTTAGTGGAGCATATCGGACTTGAACCGATCACCTCCTGACTGCCAGTCAGACGCTCTAGCCAGATGAGCTAATGCCCCAAAGTTATTTACGATTTCCTAATCAATTTACATGGCATTAGTGAAATCGCCAGTCCGTCTTTTGACGGAAGCTAATGCCCCATTGAGGATGCAAATATAATAAATTAAGCAATTCTCAGAGATATATTTTACCTTTGCCGCTATGATAGTAGTAGATGATAAAATCGTATCGGATGATGTGGTGAATGTGATGTTTAGCTGTAACTTATCAGCTTGTCATGGCGATTGCTGCATCGAGGGCGATGAAGGTGCCCCGCTAGAAGAAAGTGAGATTAGTGAGTTGGAAGATGCACTTGATGAAGTGGCTCCTTATATGACCGAAGCAGGGCTTAAGGTGGTTGATAATACAGGTGTTTTCGATTATGGTGCCGATGGTGACTATGTTACGCCCTTGGTAAACGACCGTGAATGTGCCTTTGTTTATTTTGAGAATAATATCGCCCTTTGTGCTATTGAGAAAGCATACCGTGAGGGTAAAATCGATTTTATAAAACCTATTTCGTGTCATCTTTATCCCATACGCATTACGGAATATGCAGATTTCGATGCCGTAAATTATCACAAATGGCCCATTTGTAGTTCGGCATTAAGTTGCGGAGTACAACAAGGAACACCCATTTATCAATCATTGGAAGAACCTTTGGTGCGTAAATATGGTCGAAAATGGTATGA
>QNXT01000081.1 GCA_003973505.1 Bacteroidota bacterium | reverse complement strand
TCTGATGCTTTTATATATGCCTTTTCATTGGCCTCATCTAAGGAATAAGCCACACCCTTATAGCTTTCGGACGAATAGGTATATACAATATTTCCTTTTTTTCGGTTTCTAACTTCAATAGAATACGACAATCTTTTCGTTTTCACTTGTGAGGTGGTATTTGCATTTGATTCATGCACTTTCACCACAAAAATCAAGTCGGCAGCTTTTTTTGAAGATACCAATGAAAAATGCTGTTTCCCAAATGAATGCTGTATGGCATCTTTTAAATAATGATAATAAGGTGATTTATTCATCTTATCTTCTATATAGATTTTTGGTAATTCGTAATTCACCTCAACCTGAATGGGATTTACCTGAAATGCATCCCTTAAAAATTTCAAAAGATGTTTATCATCACTTTTTATGGGCAATACTTTTCCCTTTTGAATTTCCACTAAAACAAACATTGCATTGGGTTTGTATTTAATGTTTTCAATCATCACATTGCGAACCTCCGTTGACGAATAAATAATTGTTTGAAACGGAATGGAGGTTTTACGATAGTTAACACTTATGGGGAAATTACTTAGTAATTGTCCCTTGGCATTGACCACCTTTACACCCAAAGTATTCTTAAAGTGGTTGTTATAATTAATGTCCAATACTGATGGTTCAACAATCAGTTGAATTTCTGAAAGTGTAGAAATCAAATCAGACCGAATATCCATATCCAATCGGCGTTTCTGATTGTCAATAGAATAATATACCGCTTCATTCCAATACTTCTTTATCTCCAAAAGACTGTTTAAATAAGTCTTTATGGCTGAGGTATAATTTAGAGCCTCCTTTTCTTTTTGTGCCTGAAGAAATAAATTTTTAGCCCTATCTGCTGCAGCGGCTTTGCGTTTGGCTTGAATCTCTGCCCATTTCACTTTCGAAAGTCGGTAGTAAACCATGTATTGATCTTCGGTTTCAAAAGAACCCTGCATCTGGTAACCTTCCAAATCTTTAGACATTTCCATTTGAATATAGCGTGTAAATTCGGATTTAAAACCCGCATTATCCTCAAAAGATGACATCAAGCTATTGGATTGAATATTTACACTAATCTCAGAAGCTAAATCATTTAAGGCGATTCTCTTTGCAGCCTCCTGATAATTGTTTGGATTTGATTTTTTATTCACTTTCCCAATACCAACATAGTAAATATTGGTTATCGGACGCGATTTTACCCATGCCGGAGCTGCTTCCATTTCGGCAGCAACACGTTTAGCTGAGCGTGAAGAACTACAGGCAGAAAGCACGATAATAAAGAAAACGACTATGAGATTTTTATACATTATTGAAATTTTGATACAATTCTATTCGCAATTAAACTACTAGCCCGTTGATAAATTTCATTGGTTAGCGTTTCTCTACTTTTTAATTTTCTATTCGCCTTAAGTAAGTGCTGCAGTTGATAATAATCGCTGGTAGAAGTGTTTACATGACCATCATTACTTGGATGCAAGGCACTTTTTTTGCCTGAATAGGTAGCATAATAAACCGACGATTCCGCTTCCTTCCGCACGATATCAGTTGCGATTACCTCACCCGTTGTAAGAGATAAAATTTTATAGCTTATGGTCATATTCACTTTATTATAAGCGCTATAAACATAATAATACTTCTTTCGATAAAGGGTACGATACTGATATTTATCCAAGGCTTTATCATAGTATTTTTCCTGGTAAGCCTCAAAACCTTTCTTTTTGATTTTTCTTAGAGGACTATAATCTACATCATAACTTGTTACATCAAAAATTACCGCATATTTAGCCCCAACTATCTCACCCAATTCCACTTGTTGATCTTTATTAACTCTACCACTAAGAGCCAATTTTTGCTCTTGTAAAACCTTATCAATATCCTCACGATCAACTATGCGAATGAAAGGATCATTAATTTTTACAATATAGCTAACAACATATTGCTTTATATTTTTAGCGAAAATTTCATAGGTTGTATTTTTTACACTGGAAAATGCAATGGGAATTTGACCTTTTTGCAATACATAATCACGATGAGCACGGGTTTCCTTATAATCGCCCACACGTTTTAATATTTTTTCATAAATATTATAAGCTTGTCTATACTGCTTCGCATCTTTCAACTTTTCTGCTTTACGATAGATTGGCTCTAGGAAAGCAATATTTCGCAATTCCGCTACATCTTTATAATTGGGATCGAACTTATAAACCTCATTAAAATGTGCTTCAGCTTGTGAGAATTGTTCTAAAGAAATATTTTTCAACCCCTTTTCATATTCTTCCTCAATATATGCCTGTTTCACTTCTGCAAAACGGTCTTCGTCTTTTGGAGGAATCTTCAAATCGATGTTTATGCCTTTTATCTTATCACGATAAGCAACCGCTTCCAAATAGGCATAGGTTGCACGTTTGTAATCTTCTGATAGAGCATATTTTGAAAACTCTTGTAAATAATCAGCCAATACACGCTTGCCTACCCTATTCATGGCAATAATTGCATCTGTATTACGGGCATTCTTTTGAAC
The DNA here is from genome assembly GCA_003973505.1 of Bacteroidota bacterium. Next base: position 54 of record QNXT01000081.1, on the reverse strand, counting down.
CGCTTGGTAATACATCTCTGCCGCCGATGTATATTGCCCTACCTCCTCAAGTTT
>QNXT01000070.1 GCA_003973505.1 Bacteroidota bacterium | reverse complement strand
AAGATGGTACAGGGGACATCGATGGTGATGGAATTCCTGATTCTGAAGATGATGAGCCAAGAAAGGCAGACTATGATTCAATGACTGTAGTTCAATTGAAAGAAGCTCTGAAGAAGAAAGGAATGACTGTCTCCGGAAAGAAAGCAGATTTAATCGCTAGATTGAAAGAATGAAATTAATTTTCTTCAGATCTTTTTCGTGTACTCACAATTTGTAATTCGCCTTTATCGAACCAGAAAATATTACAGTGACGGCATCATCTAATCCAGTGCCTTATAATACCTCTACTAATTTAACTGCCACTGTTTCTAATGCAGTTGGAGCATTGATGTATAGTTGGACTCCTACAGCTTCAATAAGTGGAAGTGCAACCACGGCTTCAGTGACTACCATAAACATTACAAATTCTACAAACTTTATTGTGAATATAACTGATAATGGTACATCTTGTTCAAATAACGATAGTATTATGATTACCTATAGTGGTGGTCCACTTACCGTTTCTCCTGTGGCAACTCCATCAAGTGTTTGTGTGGGAGATACTGCAAGTTTGATGGCACAAGGAAGTGGAGGAAGTGGAACTTTAACTTATACTTGGACATCAAACCCAAGTGGTTTTACTGCAAGTGGTGAGAATGTAGATGCTGCCCCTAGTGTAGATACATGGTATATTGTTCAAGCTACAGATGGAGCGAATACTGCAACCGATTCTGTATTTGTTAGCGTGAAGGCACTTCCTAGTATTGTTTCAGTAACTAGCGATAGCATCTGTTCTGGAGATAGTGCATTAGTAAGTATTGTATTTTCAGGTAGCGCACCTTATACTTTTACGGGTACTGAAAACGGACAAGTTTTTAATGGTGCTTCACCAAGCGATACTCTTAATCATTATTTAAGCCCAACGCTAACTACAACTTATGTTCTTACGTCATTGACAGATAATAATGGTTGTACGATTAGTGGTAATCTCGATAGTATCACTGTATTGGTTCACGAGCTTCCAACAGTTATTTATAGTGCTTCAGACTCAATATGTATGGGTGAGAGTGTAAATGCTGTTGCCACATTTACGGGTACAGCTCCTTTCGATTATATCTATAATGGTGTAAGCGTTACAGGTGTTAATGCAATGAGCGATACACAAGTTCTTACTCCAACATCGGACTCTACTTTTGTAATAAGTTCAGTAATTGATGCAAATGGATGTAGTATTACAGGCAGTCTTGATAGCGTATTTGTAAAAGTAAATGCACTACCTATGGTTACTTATAGCGGTTCAGATACCATATGTATGGGCGAGAGTGTTAATGCTGTTGCCACATTTACAGGAACTGCTCCTTTTGATTATATCTATAATGGGGTAAGCATTACAGGAGTTAATACAATGAGCGATACACAAGTTCTTACACCAACATCGGATTCTACTTTTGTAATAAGTTCGGTAGTTGATGCTAATGGATGTAGTATTATAGGTAATCTTGATAGCATATTTGTAAAAGTAAATGCACTTCCAGGTATTGTCTCGGCAACGAACGATAGCATCTGTTTTGGAGATAGTGCATTAGCTAGTATTATATTTACAGGTAGTGCGCCTTATACTTTTACGGGCACTGAAAACGGACAAGTTTTCAATGCTGCATCACCAAGCGATACTCTTAATCATTATTTAAGCCCAACGGTAACTACAGCTTATGTTCTTACGTCATTGACAGATAATAATGGTTGTACAATTAGTGGTAATCTTGATAGTATCACTGTAGTGGTACATGAGCTTCCAACAGTTGCTTATAGTGGTTCAGATACTATATGTATGGGCGAGAGTGTTAATGCTGTTGCAACATTTACAGGTACAGCTCCTTTCGATTATATCTATAATGGTGTTACCGTTACAGGAGTTAATGCAATGAGCGATACACAAGTTCTTACTCCAACATCGGACTCTACTTTTGTAATAAGTTCAGTAGTTGATGCAAATGGATGCAGTATTACAGGTAGTCTTGATAGCATATTTATAAAAGTAAATGCACTACCTATGGTTGATTTAGGAAATGATACTACTGTTTGTATCAATCATAGTATTGTATTGGATGCAGGAGCTGGATTTGCTTCTTATTTATGGAGTACAGGTGCTACTACTCAAAGTATAAGTCTTGATAGCCTTGACTTCAATGTGGGTGACAACGACTATTCTGTAATGGTAACTAATGCTGCTAATTGTAGTAATTCGGATACTATCACACTTACGGTTGATCCTTGTACAGGTATTCTTGTTCCTGAATTGGAAGGAGCAAACATCGCTGTTTTCCCAAATCCTAGTAAAGGGCAGTTCCAACTTAAGTTAAGTGGATTGCAAAATCAGAAATACAATCTTGAAATATACAATAGTGTAGGAAGTAAAGTTTATTCTGAAGCTGTTGATGGTAATGGTCATAGATTTTAGCTCTATGGCAAAAGGTGTGTATTTCATTAGATTACAATCAAATAATAAGATTAAAGTTAAGAGATTGATTATTCAATAATTGGTTTATAGATTGGTTTTTATTAAAAGAGGTTGCAATAAATTTGCAGCCTCTTTTTTTGCCCTATATATGCAGAATAAAGTTTCGTATCTAATCAGTTTCTTTTAAGAAATTTTTTCTTTATAAACCCTTGTATTAGGTCGTTAATTTTCAACATTATCTTTGTGAATCTTTGCGCCTTCTTTGTGATTCTTTGTGGCATAGCCTCATTGTAATAGCAAATAATTATTACACAGAGTTACGCAAAGAAGCACAAAGTGACACAAAGCTTATTAACCTGAGTTCGATGTAAGCTTTGCTCACAGTTTCAGATAATTAGTTTATATACGACTCAAATTTACGATGGACTATCGAGATAATTCGAGTATATTTGGGGAAGTATATAAGCTAATTATCGAAATTTATATAAAAAAGTCAAT
>QNXT01000087.1 GCA_003973505.1 Bacteroidota bacterium | reverse complement strand
ATTATTGGCAGTGGATTTGGAGGCTCGGTGAGTGCTTTGCGCTTGTCTGAAAAAGGTTATAAGGTACTGGTAATTGAGAAAGGAAAATGGTATCATGCAGATGATTTTCCTAAAACCAATTGGAATTTAAAACGGTGGCTTTGGATGCCGCGCTTGGGAATGCGTGGGATAATGAAAATTAGTGCTTTTCGGCATATCTTAGCACTTTCAGGAACCGGAGTGGGAGGTGGCTCTTTGGTTTATGCCAATACTTTGCCTGTTCCCACTAAGAATTTTTATAAATCAGGTAGTTGGAGTGATTTGGCCGATTGGCAAAATGAACTCAAACCTTTTTATGAGAAAGCATTAAAAATGTTGGGAGCTTCGCGCAATCCCAAACTTTATGATGCTGATATGGCTCTGCAATCCTTGGCAAAGGAAATGGGAAAGGAGTCGCACTTTGAAGCAACGGATGTTTCGGTGTATTTTGGCGAAGCCGATAAAAAAGTGCCCGACCCTTATTTTGATGGTGAAGGACCTGATAAAACAGGCTGCACATACTGTGGCGGTTGTATGACGGGTTGCCGCTATGGAGCAAAAAACACCCTGGATACTAATTACTTATATTTAGCTCAAAAGAAAGGTTGTGAAATTATTGCCGAACATGAGGTGGTGGATGTGAAGCCCAATGGTGCTGACGATGGTTCTAATGGCTACATTGTTAAAGCGAAGAAAACTTCTTTTTTTGGTTCGAGTAAAACATTTCAAACTAAAAATGTCATATTTGCGGGTGGAGTTGTAGGTACGGTGAAGCTTTTGCTAAAATTAAAACAGACTTCCTTAACGAATCTTTCCGAAAAAGTAGGTGATGATATTCGTACCAATAATGAAACTCTGATTAGTGTTTCTTCTTTGGATAAAGAAAGAGATGTGTCGAAAGGGGTGGCCATTGGCAGTATTTTTCATACTGATGAAAACAGTCATTTGGAGCCAGTGCGCTATGCAGCGGGCTCGGGTTTTTGGAAAATACTTCATTTTCCGTATGTTACAGGGAGTAATTTTTTTATTCGTTTGGGGAAGTTAATCGGAAAAATTATTATTTCGCCCATTGATTTCTTTAAAATATATTTTGTGAACTCATGGTCGCGAAAAACCACAGTTTTGCTTTTTATGCAAACCATTGATAGTACTTTGAAGTTGAAAAGAGGTTTGTTTGGCAGTATGATTTCCAGGGTAAGCACGGGTAAGAAACCCACGGCTTTTATTCCCGAATCTATAGCCTTGACTAAGGGATTTGCTAAGATTGTAAATGGAAAAGCCACCGCCATGGTAACGGATACTTTAGTAGGAATTCCATCAACGGCTCATATTTTAGGAGGAGCTGTAATGGGTGCCGATGCTTCAAAAGGAGTGATAGATAAGAATAACTTTGTGTTTGGCTATAAAAATATGATGGTTTGTGATGGCTCCATGATTTCTGCCAATCCGGGAGTAAATCCCTCACTTTCGATTACGGCAATTAGTGAGCGGGCTATGGCTAGAATAGCGGTAAAAGGGAAGGGGTGAGTTACGAGTTGCTGAGTTACAAGTTTGGGAGTTGTGAGTTGCTGAGTTGGTAAGTTATTAAGTTGATGATTTTAATTTTCAATTGTAACACTTCGACAAGCTCAGTGTACAGAAGAATCTCCAATCGTCAATTTAATGTTGATTCGTTGAGTTGTTTAGATGTTTATTTGTTGAATAGTAAATTCAATCTTAATCACAAATCCTCAATTGTAAATCGTCAATCGTCAATCGTCAATTGTCAATTGTAAATCAAAAATCAAAAATCGTCAATCAAAAATCAAAAATCAATTCTTATACCGTAGCCACTTCCATAATTCCTTATAAGTAGGTTTTTTACCATACATAAGAATTCCCACTCTGTAAATCTTTGCAGCGAAAGCGGTAGTAGCTATAAAGCCTAAAACCAATAGCGACATGGATAAGGCTACTTGCCACCAAGGCACACCAAATGGGATGCGTACCATCATTGCGATAGGTGAGGTGAAAGGTATAATGGATAACCAAAATGAAGCGGGTCCGTCAGGATTGTTCGCAATAAATTGTAGGCTGGCAATGGAAATGATAAGTGGGACAGTAACAGGCAGTATAAATTGTTGCGTATCGGCATCATTATCCACGGCAGATCCAATGGAAGCAAAAAGCGCAGCATAAATTAAATATCCAAATAGAAAATAGAATAAGAAACTTAAAACAATCACTGTGAAATCAATACTCATAATGGCTTCAAAAACATTGGCTGTTTTATCATAACTTTGATTGAGTTGAACTGTTGAAGAAGGATCCAACACTTTGCCCGTTTTTACCATTTGTTGTGTTTTAATTTGCTCAATTTCATTGCTAAACACACCTTGGGTGGCAAAAACAATTCCTCCAGTAAGTACCACCCATAGAGTAAACTGAGTTAAACCTACTAAGGCTATTCCAAGAATTTTACCCCCATCATCAATTGAAAGGGTTTTACGGAGGAAATAATTACTTCAACAATTCGATTGGTTTTTTCTTCTATCACACCACGCATTACCTGTGTGCCAAATAGGAATATAAAGAAGTAAATCATTACGCCGAGGATAAGACCTAAAGCAAATTCTAATTCGCCAATGCGCTCTTTTTCCCCACCATTTTCTGAAAGCGTAATATCTCTGACATTTATGGATGTTTTGGCTGTTTCAATTACCTCTTTTGGAACGCCGGCTTTCTTAAGTCGTAGTTCCCTTAAATCGTTGTTTATGGTGTTTTTTATATACGATTTATTCCCCATTCCTATACTTTTTTCGGAGAAAAGAAAAATGGTTTTAGGATAAGTGTAAGCTGGCTCAGGGATATAAAGAATGATATCGCAACCCAATTGTTTGCGTTTCTTTTTAGCGTCATTTACTTCTAAGTTGAGTTCTTTGAACTTCAGATGCTTGCTGTCTTTGAAAGCTGTTTTGAAAAAGCCACTATCATCTACAATACCCACGGTTTTCACTTCATCACCCCATGAGGCAATTAATACGGGAGCAATGATCACTGTTGCCATCAATAATGGTCCCAAAATAGTCATTATAATAAATGACTTTTTCTTGACACGTGTAAGATATTCTCTTTGTATAATCAACCAAATTTTATCCATAATCTTAATTTTTATTTTGGTTTTCCTCACTTACTTTTTTAATAAAAATCTCATTCATGCTAGGTATAACCTCTTGAAATTTAATAATTCTTGAGTTTTGCATGAGTAGATTCAATAGCTGATTTGTTTGACTGTCGTCTTCCAGTTTTATGCGGGCACGTTTTCCTAAACCATAGTCTTCCCGCGTTAAAACATTAAACTCATCAGGTAAGAATTCGGAAAGACTTTTATTGAAAGGCTCATAATCAATTTCAAATATATTGGTACGATGTGCTCTTTTGATATCCAAAATGTTGCCATCAAGTATTTTCTTCGAATTGTTGATTAGGGCAATATGATCACAAATTTCTTCAACCGAACCCATATTATGAGTGGAGAAAATTACCGTGGAACCTTTTTCTTTAAGTTTGAGAATTTCAGCTTTTAGCAATTCCGTATTAATGGGGTCGAAACCGCTGAAAGGCTCATCAAATATCAATAATTTGGGTTCGTGAAGTATGGTAACAATAAACTGAATTTTTTGTTGCATTCCCTTTGAAAGCTCTTCTACTTTGCGATCCCACCATGTATCAATCTCAAATTTTTCAAACCAATATTTCAACCGTTTTTTGGATTCGGCTTTGGAAAGTCCTTTCAACATGGATAGATAAATCGCCTGATCGCCCACTTTCATTTTCTTATAAAGTCCTCGTTCTTCGGGGAGGTAACCAATCATGGCCGTATGTTTCTGTTGTAAATCTTCTCCATTTAACAGCACACGTCCTGAATCGGGACCCGTTATTTGATTGATTATCCGAA
>QNXT01000180.1 GCA_003973505.1 Bacteroidota bacterium | reverse complement strand
GACGGAGAGATGGAGAGATGGAGAGATGGAGAGACGGAGGGACGGAGAGAAGGGAGGGCGAGGAAAGAGGATGAGGATAAGGATAAGGAGACGGAGGGAGGGCGAGGAAAGAGGACGAGGACAAGGATAAGATCGAACAAGGGCGAGTATCAATCATAATTAATCATAAATATCAGCGTCAACAAAAAAAAACAAATGAGCGAAGCGAACACAAATCAAATCAGCCAAATCAGTATCAAAACATACAACGAGCGAAGCGAGTTTGGTTTAACACACCATGGACTCCGCAAGCTCCATCCATGGAAAACAATAGGAGCGTTTTATCAAACTATCAACAAGCATGGAGAGTCTAAATAAATGAGCGAAGCGAACACAAATCAGATCAAATCAGATCAAATCAGTCAAATCATAGTTATCTGCGTCAAATCACAAACAAGCGAAGCGAGTTTATATCATAAATAAGTTCCATCAAAAACCCTAAGGATAAAAAACTTAAATTTGCGTTTTTATAAAAATATCAAGATGTCGGAAAAGATAAAAAGTATAAAAGCAACGCGCTACGATAAAAAGGTAAAGTCTGTTCTTAGCGGAGAAATTACTACCGTTGAATCGCCTCTAAGCATTAAGAAATATGACGAAGATGGCAACCTTATTTATTCTAAAGAATGGGGTGAAAATCAGATGATTTCGGAGTTCTACCAATTAGAATATCAAAACAATAAGCCGATAAAACGATTGACCTATTCTGATGAAAACGAATTGGCTGAAACGGAGTATTATGAGTACGATTCCGAGGGATTGCTTAGTAAAACCATTCTTGAATATTTGGATGGCAGCCAAGATATTACGACACATACATATAATGAGGATAAAAAACGGATACAGAGCAACTCCATCGATGATGAAGGGGATCAAGGCGAGCAAGAATACTGGGAATATGAGGGTGAAAATTTGGTGGGCTATCGAATGATTAATGATTTTGGGGATCTTGAAGAAGAACAAAAAATGTCATACAATGCTCAGAATCTATTGATAGAAAAAAGCGTTCTTAACAACATGAATGAAACGAATTTTCGATGGACTTATGAATATAATGATGACGGAAAACTTATTTTAGAAACGCAATTTAGCTCCAAAGGAAATCCCATTGAAGAAATTCAATATGAATACAATAATAAAGGAGAACTGATTTTAGAAAAAACAGAAAATGCCAAGCAAACCTTAATTAAAGAAATCAATTACGATGAGCAGGGCAACGATATTTATACTCGTTTGGTGGATGATGAAAATGAGTTAACGCTTTACGAAATATGGCGAACATTCGACGAAAATAAAAAGCAGCTTAGCACTCGCGTATTGATGTATGGTAATGGCGAAAGCCCCAATATGGAGTATGAAGTAAAATATGAATATGAGCTTTGGCCACAATAAAAACTCAGGCAATTTCAATTCATTCATCGCGATTAACAACATTCACAAAAGCTTTTCGTTATCTTTGCAACTTATTAAAAACACAATATGAAGACCTCTATAATTCTGGCTTTTATAATTCTTAGTTTGGGGATTTTTAATACGGCTTCTGCACAAAAATCTGTGCGCGACTCCAGTATTACCATTCCTTCGATATCCATTCATTACGCCTACGAATTTGTAGCGGGTGACATGGCCAAGCGATTTGGGAACAATCATAAGGTTGGAGGTGAATTTACGCTTAAACTTAAAAACAATTTTATTCTGGGCATTAATATGTCCTATCTATTTGGCTCAGATGTTAAAAACGAAGAAAACTATTTTCACGCCATACGCAACGACCACGGATATGTGATTGATGGAAATGGAAATTACGCATCCATCTTTCTTTATGAACGTGGATTTAACACCTATATAAACTTTGGATACCAATTGAATGTGCTTGCTCCAAATCCCAATTCAGGATTTTTTGCTACTGTAGGTGCTGGTTTTTTACAACATTATGTACGAATTGAAAACCCCGAAAATGTGGCCAAACAAGTTGTGGGTGATTATGCGAAACTCTACGATCGTTTATCCAATGGATTTAGCACACAACAGACTGTAGGTTATCGATATATTGGCAATCGAAATTTAACAAACTTCTATCTTGCATTTGAATTTACTCAGGCATGGACGCAAAGTAGGCGTTCCTATAATGCGGATGATATGAAAAGAAATACCGATAAACATCTTGACCTACTCTTTGGACTAAAAGTTGGATGGATTATCCCACTCTATGGTCGTGCTCCACAGAAGTACTATTATTGAGTTTACTCTTGATTCTATCTATATTAATCATTAGTATTCACAATTATTCCACAATCAACTTACCCATATGAACACTTTTGTTGGCACTTACCTTATATACATATACCCCTGGACTTAGTGACGAAATATTAACAATCGAATTATAAGACAAGTCCGATTTTTGAACCAATTTTCCTTGCATATCATAGATAAAAACAAAACCACTGTAATCTGATTTAACTCCTTCTACCTTAAAAAACTCATGTGTAGGATTAGGATAAATTTTAATTACATTATCTTTTTCCGAAGGGACTACATTTACAATTGTTTTATTGCTATAATAATAGCTCTTAAATCCACTAGTCACTATTGGT
>QNXT01000310.1 GCA_003973505.1 Bacteroidota bacterium | reverse complement strand
CGAAGAATTAGTGAAAGCATATAAAAATATGTTGTTTGCCCGTACGGCTGATTTACAAATAGTATCCTATCAACGACAAGGTAGAATTTATACTTACCCACCAAACTTAGGGCAAGAAGGAATTCATGCTGCTGTGGGAGAAGTTATTCGCGAAGAAGACTGGTTGGTACCTGCTTTTCGTGAAATGGGTGTTTACCTTGCAAAAGGAATGAGCCTTTTGGAGATTTTCCTTTATTATATGGGAAATGAAGATGGTTCGAAAATGAAGAATGCAAATAAAGTATTACCTATTGCTGTTCCTATTGCATCGCAATTATTGCATGCTAGTGGAATTGGTTACGAGGTAAACTATAATAATAAGAAAGAAGTGGTTTACACCTTTGTTGGTGACGGCGGAACATCGGAAGGTGATTTCCACGAAGCATTGAACTTTGCCGGTGTATGGAAAGCTCCGGTGGTTTTTGTGGTGCAAAACAATCAATATGGAATTTCTACTCCTTTCAAAAAGCAAACCGCTTCGGATGGTATTGCCATTAAATCAGAGGCTTATGGTATCAAAGGAATCCAAGTAGATGGAAACGATTACTTTGCCATGTTGGCAGCAACTAAAGCAGCCCAAGAAGCTTGCTTAAATGGCGAAGGTCCGGTTTTAATTGAAGCGGTAACCTATCGTAAAGGAGCACACACTACTTCCGACGACCCAACAAAGTATCGTACTAAAGAAGAGGAAGAGTCGTGGTTGAAAACCGACCCAATTGATCGTCTTAGAAAACATTTAATAAGCAAGAAATTGTGGACCATGGACGAGGAAGAAAAACTCATTAAAGAATATAAAAAGGAAGTGGATCGCCAATTTGAAGAGGCAGAAAACTATCCTGCGTATCCTATTAATGAGGTCTTTGATAATCTCTATGAAGATAAGCCTCAGGATTTAATAGATCAGCAACGTGAATATGAGAAGTTCTTAAAGTGGAAAGCAAATCTAAAATAGTAGTTTGCAAAAAAGCGCCAATTACAAGCCCTGTTTGACGACAGGCGAGCTCGTTCTTGACCCTTTTATATCAAACTAAATAATTGAAAGAATAATAGATAATATATATATTACTATGAAAATAATGAATATAGTCAATGCCATCAACAATGCATTGGATCTAAAATTAGCAGATGATAAAAACGTTGTCGTTTTTGGCGAAGACGTTGGAGTTGAAGGTGGTGTATTTCGTGTCACTGAGGGATTACAAAAGAAGCATGGTGAAAAGCGTGTTTTCGACACCCCTTTGGCTGAATCAGGAATTGTAGGAACCGCAGTAGGTATGGCCATTGCAGGCATGCGTCCTGTGGTAGAAATGCAGTTTTCAGGATTTACCTATCCTGCTTTCAACCAAATTGTTTCACATGCTGCACGTATGCGTAATCGTACTCGTGGAAAACTCACCACACCCATGGTAATTCGTATGCCTTACGGTGGTGGAATTAATGCATTGGAGCACCATAGCGAAAGTATGGAAGCCCTTTATGCTCACGTACCCGGATTAAAAGTGGTTATCCCTTCAACTCCGCACGATGCTAAAGGGATGCTGATTTCAGCAATTGAAAGCAACGATACTATTATTTATATGGAACCCAAACGACTTTACCGTGCCATAAAGCAGGAAGTTGCCGAAGGTATTTTCCATATTCCTTTGGATAAAGCAAATGTGCTTCAACAAGGAACAGATGTAACCGTAATTGCTTATGGCGCTATGGTTCGCGAGGTACAAAAAGCTATGGTGTTAGCTAAAAAGGCCGGAATCTCCGTTGAGCTAATCGACTTGCGCTCCATCTACCCTATCGATCGAGACACCATTGCAAAGTCAGTACAAAAAACGGGTCGTGTGATTACCGTAACCGAAGGACCTCGTAGTTTTGGTGTAGCTTCGGAAATTACACAAATAGTAACTGAAGATTCATTCTTGCATTTGGAGGCTCCACCAAAACGAGTTTCAGGTTTCGATACCATCGTGCCTTTACCTCAGGGAGAACATCATTATATGCAGGATGCTTATAAAATATTTTACGAAATCGAAAAAACAGTACGCTACTAAATGTGGCTATTTGAGAGCACCAATAACTTCGTTATGCTCATCCAATTATCTGGTCACTTACTAAGGTAAGCTCCCAAATTATTGAATTTCGCAAGCCTCGTTCTTGGCACTTCAAATAACCACTGAGAATATATTAGATAAAATATTATCGATATTTTCAAAATTTAATATAAAAAAAGCCCCATAGGGGCGAAATTTTTATAGCTCCATAGGAGCGACCTGTTTATAGCCAAGGGCAACGCCCAAGGCAATAATATAAAAACAACATTTGTTTTGGCGGTATTTTTGCCTCGCAAAAATGATGACAAAACAAATTAACAATGAACGAAATACATATTTAATTTATAGGTATGAGATATATATTTAAATTTCCAGACATAGGCGAAGGCCTCGAAGAAGGTACCATCGTGGAATGGCATGTGGAAAAAGGTCAAAAAATAGAATCAGGCGATAACCTGGTAACCATGGAAACCGATAAGGTAGTTACCGGAATTCCTTCACCAAAAAGCGGAACATTGGTAAAGCTTTATGGTAAAGTAGGTGAGATTATCAATGT
>QNXT01000019.1 GCA_003973505.1 Bacteroidota bacterium | reverse complement strand
TTGCGTGATGCTATTTTCTCACGTCAACGCTATTGGGGTGAACCTTTTCCAGTATATTATAAAGATGGAATGCCTCATGTGTTAAGCATCAAAGATTTGCCTTTGGAATTACCTCCTGTAGATAAGTATCTGCCCACCGAAAAAGGAGAGCCACCATTGGCACGAGCCAAAAATTGGAAAACCAAAGAGGGCTATCCCTTAGAAGTAGATACCATGCCTGGTTTTGCCGGTTCAAGCGGATATTATTTGCGTTATATGGATCCTAAGAACCAAACGCAGTATTTTTCTCCCGAAGCCATAAATTATTGGCAAGATGTGGATTTGTATATTGGTGGTGCCGAGCACGCTACGGGTCATTTGATTTATTCACGTTTTTGGAATAAATTCCTCTACGATTTGGGAATGGTCGTAAAAGAAGAACCGTTTAAGAAATTGATTAACCAGGGAATGATTCAAGGACGTTCCAATTTTGTATATCGCGTGAAAGGAACGAATAAGTTTGTGTCCTTTGGATTACGCAAAGAATATGACGTACAGCGTATTCATGTGGATATCAACATAGTGGATAATGATATTTTGGACACCGAAGCCTTCCGTAAATGGCAACCCGAATTTAAGGATGCTGAATTTATATTGGAAGACGGAAAATACATCTGTGGTTGGGAAGTGGAAAAAATGTCGAAATCGCTTTATAATGTTCAAAATCCCGATGAGCTTATTGAGAAATACGGTGCCGACACCTTGCGATTATATGAAATGTTTTTGGGCCCCATCGAGCAGTCGAAACCATGGGATACTAAGGGAATTGAAGGGGTTTTCCGTTTTATTAAAAAGTTTTGGAGACTCTTCCATAATGCTGAAAACGAATTGGAACTAAGTGATGCTGAGCCTAGCAAGGATGAATTAAAAGTATTGCATAAAACCATCAAGAAATTGCGTGAAGATATCGAGCGTTTCTCATTCAATACGGGTGTGAGCGCCTTTATGATTTGCACCAACGAACTATCGGATTTGAAGTGTAATAAGCGAGCTATTTTAGAACCACTTACTGTTTTGATTGCACCTTATGCACCGCATCTTGCCGAAGAATTATGGTCGTTATTGGGTCATACTGATAGCGTAGTGGATGCCAAATATCCGGAGTATAATGAGGAATATTTGAAGGAGAGTAATTTCTCTTATCCGGTTTCATTTAATGGTAAAATGCGCTTTAAGATTGACCTTCCTGTGGATATGGGAAAAGAGGAAGTGGAAAAAGCAGTATTAGCTGCTGAAGAATCGCAACGTTGGCTGGAAGGAAAAACCGTGCGTAAAATCATAGTGGTTCCTAAGCGCATTGTGAATGTGGTAGTTGGGTAATATCATCAATTTTTTCTTTGTGATTCTTTGTGCCTTCTTTGTGATATAGCTTCATAATGATTGAAAATAATTATTTCACAGAGTTACGCAGAGAAGCACAAAGTGACACAAAGTTATAAAAATGGTGTCGTAAACCTTTATCATTACTTGGTTTCATCATAGCAAATTGGAGCTGTGGATTATTTATAAAAAGATAGTCTCTGTGAGGAGTATGTAATTTTGTGTTATATTTTCAGTGGATTTGTTTAAAAAATAGGGCGTGTTTTTTCCTAAGTATTTCAATTTCCAGCCTATTATTTATGGATAAATTTCATAACTTTACAAAAGTTATTTCATCCTTAAAAATCCACATAAATGCGCATTTTCTCAAAGTTTTTATTTCTTGCCTTAATTATTTTAGGCAGTATTTCATGTAATCAGCAACAAGAACAAAAAAAAGTAAAGGTTGATATAAAACCGGGTTTCGAAAAATATATTCTAGGCTTTACTTCAGGTGATCAGCTGAGTCGTGCCACTACCTTTACAATTCGTTTTCAACAGTCTGTGAATGATAGTATTGTTGAGGGACAAGAGGTGGAAAAAGAGGTTTTTGAAATAAACCCTTCGGTAAAAGGGAAAGCGGTTTGGATAAATAGCCGAAGCATAGAATTTATTCCTAATGAGCCTTTGAAAAGTGCTACGATTTATACCATCAAGTTTCATCTGAGCAATTTTATGGATGTGCCGAAAGAGAACGCTGTTTTGGAATATCAAATTCGCACCATTAATCAAGATTATCAATATATTGAGAAAGGTTTCGATGCTTATGATAATAATGTGACATTATTAAAATATGAGGGTAAGATTATTACCGCCGACCTGGCAAATGATGAGAATGTGGAGGCAATGATTGAGGCACAATTTGCTGATAAAAAGCAATCCATTGTTTGGAAGCATGAACCGGGAGGTCGAGTACATCATTTTACTGTCGATAGCTTGGAGCGTAAGGAAGATGCTCAAAAGTTGCTCCTCCAGATTAATGGAAAAAGTATTGGCGTGAATCGTAAGGAAGAATTTACTCTAAAAGTGCCTGGTTTGAAGGACTTTGAAGTACTGAGTGTACAAGCCTATAATAGAAAATCGCAATATGTGGAAATTGTGTTTTCAGACCTTATTCAAGCCAATCAAAACCTGAGAGGATTAATCTATTTTGATCAGTATAGAGATGTTACTTTCATCATAGACAACAATAAGATAAAGGTATTTCCATCTAAAAAATTAACGGGCGAGAATAATATTCATAT
>QNXT01000251.1 GCA_003973505.1 Bacteroidota bacterium | reverse complement strand
CTCTCGAAATCTTCATCATTCCGTATAGGCTGAACAATGGTTTCTTTATGGAACTCCTCAAAGTCCATCTTATTATAAATAGACTGCTTGAGTGGATTATATATCAATGGTCTTCGAAGTAGATAAAACAATAGAGCAAGCAGCAAATAAAAGCCGCTTACAATAAAGGCACCCGTTGAAGCATTGCCATAATAATCGTCGTACCACATAATAAACGAATAGGATGCAAAAAACAAAAAGAATAGTATTGCAAACGCAATTACAGATCCTAAAACAAATATGGAAAGACCACGATATACCTTTTTACTAAAATGTAAACTTAGTAAATCGATTCGCAGATTAATATATTTCTTAATTTGCTCAGGGACTTCGTTTATTGGGTTCTCATCATTCAAATAGCCTGCCATAATTATTAAGCTTTATCTTTTTCCTTGGCAAATTTCTTTTCAACTACCTCTTCGGCATCGTCAACCAAGTCACCAAATTGATTAACAACCTCATCCATTTTCTCAACAAAGTCTTCAGTTATTTCATCAATGCTTTTCTTAACTCTTTTCCTTGTTTCAGAGCCCTTATCTGGTGCTAATAACATACCTGCAGCAAAACCCATTGCTCCACCAATGACAACGCCTGCTAATAAAGTTAATGCTGTTTTTGAACTACTCATAATTTCTAATCTAAATTTCTATTGACTGCTTTAACGTCAAATATATTCATTTGTTACACAAAACTACTATTTGTCAAGTATTGCTTTAATACCTGGAAGTGTTTTCCCTTCTAAATATTCCAACATAGCTCCTCCACCTGTAGAAACATAGGTCAACATATCAGCTAGTTCGTATTTATTAATGGCAGCAACTGAATCGCCTCCACCTATTGCCGAGAATGCCCCACCTGTAGTGGCAGAAGCTACCGAAATGGCTATGGCTTTGGTTCCATTGGAGAATTTATCCATTTCAAAAACACCCATTGGCCCATTCCATAATATCATACGTGAGCTATTAACAGCCATCGCAAATCGTTTTTGGCTTTCAGGTCCGATATCCAATCCCATCCATCCTTCAGGTATCTCATTTGATTTTACTGTTTGCGTATTGGCATCATTGGAAAATTTATCGGCAGCAATCACATCAGTAGGCAGGTAAATATTTACCCCATTCAAAATCATCTCATCTAGAATCTCTCTTGCCAAATCGAGCTTATCCTCTTCGAATAATGACCCACCTATTTCGCCACCAAGTGCTTTTAAGAATGTGAAACTCATTCCACCTCCGATAATCATATTATCCACTTTTGGAATCAAATTACGAATAATATCAATTTTAGAGCTTACTTTAGCACCACCAATAACAGCAGTATAAGGAGCATTTTTGGTATTCAATGCTATTTCCAAATTAACAATTTCATGCTCCATTAATAAACCAAAGTATTTATCATTTGGAAAATACTCAGCAATAACGGCTGTTGAAGAATGACGACGATGAGCGGTTCCAAAAGCATCATTTACATACACATCGGCAAGCTCTGCCAATTGTTTTGCAAGATCTTCATCGCCTTTGGTTTCACCAGCATAATAACGTAGATTTTCTAAAAGCATAATTTGTCCTGACTGCAATTTATCAGCAGCAGCCTTCACTTCTGGTCCTAAGGGCTCTTTACAAAATAGCACTTCCTGACCAATCAGTTTAGATAATTCTTTTGCCACAGGAGCCAATGAAAGTGAATCTACGACTTGTCCTTTTGGACGACCTAAATGGGACATGAGAATCACACTTGCTCCATCATCAACAAGTTTCTTAATTGTAGGAATTGCTCCTCTAATGCGTGTATCATCTGTTACTTCAAGTTGATCGTTTAGTGGCACATTAAAATCCACTCTAACAATCACTTTCTTTCCTGCGAAGTTTACATCTTTAATCGATTTCATAGTTTTTTCTTATGGTTTTAAATTATATTTATTTTCTCAAAAAATGATTTACGATAAAGCCCTCCTATTGGGATGGTTTTCATCTTATTCTCTATAATTAAATCGGGATATTTAATAGAAAACACTTTATCAATATTTACAATATATGAACGGTGCGTACGGATAAATAAACTATTCGACAAAACCTTCATCATATCTTTCATTGTATTCTATAGAGTCTTCAATATCACCTGTATTTCCTATAAAATAATACTTCTCGTTATATTCTCCTCTCCATCGTTGTCTTTTAGAAGTCAACTCTACTCCTAATCTACTTAATATAATTTGAGCTAACTTCATTGTTTCGCCGTCTTCTATAGTCATTTCAAGTAGCACTCCATCAATACCCTCTCTAGTTATATACATATTAGAATAGTCATTAGGTCTAAGCCACGCACTACCATATATCCATTCTACTAAGTATCCGTCACTAGTTATAACAAATTCTCTACCATCGTCATTTCCTACAAATAATTTTAACATCCTATACCTCCTATTTAATTTTGTGTATCGGGTCAATATTGAATTCTTTTATATCCACAATCAATACAGATTTCCAAGTTCGTTTACCCTTGTTAGTCTTAATCATAAATTCTCTATAACCATTTTCTAATGCCACCTCCCTTGCTTTCATTATAACTTCTTGTTCACTTTCTCCTTTAAAACTCTTTTTCAAAATATCACCTC
>QNXT01000154.1 GCA_003973505.1 Bacteroidota bacterium | reverse complement strand
TTTTAGATTTTTTCTTTCAATTTTTAGCTAGTAGTCCTCAGTGGCGATTTTTTGTTTCTTTTTTCTAAAAAAAGATAGAAAAAAAAGAAAACGATGTTTTGGAAAACAAACTGTAATCTTTTATTAGCGCATCAATTTAAGAATTAGCCTCTTCAAGAATTAAAATACAAGCTTTTAGACTACCTATTTTCTAATAATGGTTGTTGCATTAGCTTGAGCTGTTGGCATTATTACCATATCGTTGATATTAACATGGGCAGGTAAACTGGCACAATAATATACAGCATCAGCTATGTCTTCAGGATGTAAAGGTTCAAAACCTTTATAAACAGAATCGGCTTTTGCATCATCGCCTTTGAATCGTACATTCGAGAATTCGGTTTCTACGGCTCCGGGTGCAATTTGAGTTACTTTTATGCCTTCGCTTACCATATCAATACGCATGGCTTTAGTCAGCGAATCTACCGCATGCTTTGTAGCGCAATATACATTGCCAAATGGATAGGTTTCTTTACCAGCAATGGAGCCAATATTGATAATATGACCTTTGCCATTGGCAATCATCAAAGGGGCAATATTGCGCGTTACATAAAGCAGCCCTTTGATATTGGTGTCAATCATACGTTCCCAATCATCATATTCTCCATCCTGAATATTGTTCAAGCCAACAGCCAGTCCGGCATTATTTAATAATACATCAATGTTTTTCCAATCTTCACTTAAGCCGTCAATAGCAGCTTCTACCTCTTCACGATTTCGTACATCGAAGTTTAAGCTAAGTACTTCTATTGCATATTTGTCCTTTAAGTAGTTGGCAATCTCGTCCAAACGATCTTTGCGGCGGCCAGTAATGATTAAGTTATAATGATTTTTTGCAAAAATATGTGCACTAGCTTTTCCAATTCCACTAGTTGCTCCTGTAATGAATGCTATTTTGTTCATGTCGTTTTATGTTTTATTGTTTGTTTAATATTTTATTATAATCGATTAATTGGATATATGCCATCAAAAAGAATAATAGACCAATAATGCGATAGCGCGAAATGGCTCCCAGTATCGGACTCGTAAGACCCACAACAATAAGGTTGGCAAGGGCAAATAGCAATGCAAACCATAATAAGTTTTTGTTTTTAATGTTTGGGCTTGGATAAATCACTAATAAAATAAGGAGTACAAATAATAGAATATTTTCTAATGAGGCTGCCCACATAAGCATGTTTTTTGCCTCCCAGGGTGCGGGTCTGAAAATGCTGTTTATAAGTGCAATGGGAGCACTTTTGAGTATGGATAAACCATCAGCATCGAATTGTATTCCAATGATTGCACTGCCCGAATCCTCTTGGTTAGCAAGTTCTTCAAAAGCCATTCTTTTTTCATAGAGAATGCCATAAAAATCTTTTCCAGTTATTTTTTTCGATTCGGTAATAATGCTTAAAGCAAGAAATAGAAGAATGAAATAGGGTAAAAATACACGCCGATGAGGTTTTATGTAATTCCATATATATGCAATGGTCATTGGGGAAAGTATCAGCGCAATGATGGCCCGGGTTTGAAAAAGTAGAACGAAAGCAATGAGGACTACGATGCTTCGAATTATAGGTTTTTTTCCACGAAGAGCATAGCTGCCGCAGTTTAGAATAAGGCCGATAAAAAAGATGACTAAACTTTCTTTAAGAATACCCGACGACCAAAATACGATGGATGGAAAGCCAAACACAGCTAAAAAAATCAACCATTTTCGCTCGGGTGTTTGTCTATAAAAAAATCGGAATATCCAAAAGAGTCCCATAAATGCCAAAAAACTAAACACAATTGCGTGCACGCCATACGAACCAAGGCTAAATAGATTGAGTAGCATATTTGTTCGAATCATGAGCTTATTGCTCCCAAACAAACTACTTTTATTTTGCATGTCCCAGTTGTTTGTGTATTTCAAAACCACATTTACCTCTTCGTCGGAGGATTTCTCTTGGTAGAAAAAATGGAAATACTCCATCTTATAGTCTTTCAATAAATGTTGAAAAACTTTGGCATCGTCGTAATAGCGAAAAATATCGGCTTTACTGCGGTCGGTGTAATGATAGGTATAGATAAACCACATGGCAAAAGCTGCAATGAGTTTTAGTGCAAAAGCGCCTGCAAACCAATGTTTGGAAATGCCCTTTGCGCCAAACATCTTTATTTTATAGATGGCAAAAAAGGCCGCTGCAGCGAAAAATGTGGTTACAAAATAATCTAACATATCGATTTCAAAAGTACAGTATTTTTAAGGATTATTTAAAACGATATGTAAAAGATAAACATCCAATTTTTGCATGGGCTAAATCCTTTATAGTTACGATTTCATTAGGCTGGGTTTATAAATGGGCTTTTGTCCAAACTTTTAGTCTTTGTTATGTGCTAAGATTTTTTATATGTGGGGAATTACAGAGTCAAAGTCTTTGGAAAATATTTTTGTTTTAAAGTGGGAGACGAAAAGAAAAGGGCATAAAAAAAAGCCTATCGAAAATCGATAGGCTTAATAAATTCATTGGATAAAGCAAATTATAATACTTTCACATTAACTGCGTTCATTCCTTTTTTACCTTCTTTTAATTCAAACTCTACAGCATCACCTTCGCGAATTTCGTCAATAAGACCTGAGATGTGTACAA
>QNXT01000179.1 GCA_003973505.1 Bacteroidota bacterium | reverse complement strand
TTTCTCGGGTTAATTGCAAATCGCCAATATCAATACTTTCTTTCCAAAAACCTGTATAACTAGGTTCTTTCATATCCGTAATATTGGCAATGCGTTCTTTTGAATACAGCTTTTGAACCAAAATAATAGGTTCACCAATATATGCATTATGCTTACTTACCAATGTGCGAACAAATACGCGTCCTTTGGCTGAAAATTCTTTGGGGTTTTCATTGGCAATGGCTTTTTCGCTTGCGGCATTATAAGCATCGCCTTTGGCTTCCACTACTTTAATGGTTCTGCTATTGGATGTATAATTCTCACCATCAACAACTGCTCCCGCTTTTGGCAGCTCAAATGTTCCTTTTTTGCGAGCTCTCAAAAAATACGTGTAGGTCATCTCCACCGATTGGCTGGCTCTACCGTTGATAATTTGAGTGCTATAGGATGAGCCTCTGCTAGGTCCACCTAAAAGGTCAAAATTGATAAATTTTGGTTGGTGAAACTCATCCACATCAGCATTTATTCGGTAGGTAACATTAAACTGACTGCCTACTTCTACCATAGTAGGAGCACTTACCGTTATCTTTACTTCTTGTGCTTTAAGTATAAAACTACCAAGTAGTAAAACACCGATTATTATAAAGTTTCTTATTTTCATAGTGTTAATCCTATTTATATCGTTTGTCAAATTCTCAACTATTCGCTTCCTTGCTCATTGCAAAGGAATAATAATGTTCAATCCGATTATCTTGTTTCTATATTTGTTTACCAATCATTTTCCGATTTACTTGGACGTGCTTTAACTTTCTTACGGTCAAGTTTATGCTTGGTTTTTTTCTCTTTCTGCTCCATGGCTTTCAGCATACGCTCAGCATCCTTCTTCGATATTTTTTGTCCTTTCGTTGGCCGAGGCTGATTTTGCTTTTTGTCCTTATTCTGCTTATCCTTATCACCTGAGCCTTTCGAAGAATCGTCCTTTTTATTCTGCTCTTTGTTCTTATCCTGTTGATTCTCCTGCTTATTCTTGTCCTTTCCCTTATCCTTGTCCTTGTCCTTGTCCTGTTTCTTATCCTTGTCCTCGTCCTTCTTTTTATCCTTATTCTTGTCTTTATCCTGTTGATTCTGTTTCTTGTCCTTGTCCTTATTCTTATCTTTATTCTGCTGATTTTGTTTCTTATCCTTATCCTTGTCCTTGTTCTTATCTTTATTCTGTTGCTGCTGTTGTTGTTTCTTTAGCAAGGATTTAGCATAAGCGTAATTATATCGAGTATCGTTATCCGTAGGATTTAATTTGAGCGCATTTTTATAAGCTTCCACACTTTTGTCGTACTGTTTTTCTTGCAATAGGGCATTTCCCATATTATACAAGACCTTTGCTTTTAGGTCGTCATTGGGTGCTAAATCTACCAATTGACTGTATTCCTCAGCAGCTTCTTTATATTGCTTTTGTTTATAAAGATTGTTAGCCAAATTGTATTGCGCTGTAAAATGGTTTTGATCCAATTCCAAAGCTTTTCGATAATTAACTTCGGCTTCTTTATAGTTTTCTGCTTTATAATCTTTATTTCCTTCACGAGTAAGCTGCAAAACCTTATTCGATTGAGCCAATAGGGGAGTTGCTATTGCAAAGAATAGTATAGATAGTAAGCTGAATTTCATTTTATTATACATTTTAAATATCTTTTAATTAATCAAAAATATTTATCTTACTAATGAGTTTACTTTTTCGTTCGCTCATCAATAATTCAATTATTAGAAATAAAATGGCTAAGAATGCAAAAACTTGAAAATGACTATCGTAGTCTTTGAAAGTTTGAGATTCAATTTCTTGCTTGTCCAATTGATTTATTTCATCTAATATTTTATTTAGACCCACTTTGCTGGTGTTTGCACGAACAAATATTCCATTTCCTGCTGACGCAATTTTTTGAAGTTCAATTTGGTTAAGGCGAGTGATAACCGTATGTCCCTCGCGGTCTTTTTTATAACCAGTCATTCTACCATTGCGATAAAGTGGGATAGGGCCTCCTTTTTCGGTTCCCATACCAATAGTGTAAACAATGATGCCTTCCTTAGCGGCTTCTTTCGCTTGTTCAATGGCACCTTCTTCCTGGTCTTCACCATCCGTAATAATGATAATTACCTTATTTCGTTTCCCCGCTTGTACATCCTCCGACATTTCTTTGAAAGTGTTTCTACTGAGTTCGATAGCCTTCGAAATGGAAGTTCCCTGAGTACTTATGTAATCAGTGTTTACGGAAGAAAGAAACATTTTAGCCGCACTATAATCCGTTGTGATGGGTAGTTGGGTATATGCCTCGCCGGCAAAAACTACCAGTCCAATACGGTCGCCTTGAAGCTTATCCACTAGTTTGGATATGGCTCTTTTAGCACGACTAAGTCTGTTGGGCTTAATGTCTTCACAAAGCATCGAATTGGATATATCAACAGCAATAATCATATCAATACCTTTGCGTTGCACTTTTTCAATTTTCGAGCCCAACTGAGGGTTAGCCAAAGTGATAATCATACTTGCAAAGGCAAATAATAATAGGCTAAATTTCCAATTCTTTTTTGAAGTAGAAACTTGCGGCATAAGCTTTTGTACGAGATTGCTATCTCCGAATTTTGCAATCTCATTACGGTAACTACGTCTTAGAATAACCCATATCAAGATAAATACAGGAATGGCGAGCAAACCGTATAAA
>QNXT01000082.1 GCA_003973505.1 Bacteroidota bacterium | reverse complement strand
CGCAACAGCCTTGACCTATATATCTTATTTCGAAGGCTTTGGAATACCCATCGTAGAAGCCTTCCGAAGTCATTGCCCGGTAATTACATCCAATGTAAGCTCCATGCCTGAAGTTGCAGGTGATGCCGCATTATTGATTGATCCATTTAATGTGAATGAGATTACTTCAGCAATGAAACAAATTCTTGATTCAGAAAAACTAAGGACAGAATTAATTGATAAAGGCTGTAAACAAGTAAAGAAGTATAGTTGGGACGCCTCTGCTGAGAAACTTTGGGAGAGTTTGAATGAAGTGGGGAGAGGGAAGACAGAAGTCCGAAGACCGAAGTGGGAAGACAGAAGTAGGAAGTAGGTTCTTCGACAAGCTCAGGAACCTCCCCCGACAAGTTTAGGAACCGCCCCCGACAAGCTCAGGAACCTCCTTTACACTTTTTACTTTGAACCTTAGCCTTTCTACTTTACACTTTAGCCTTTTTACTTTACACTTTAGCCTTTTTACTTTACACTTTAGCCTTTTTACTTTAGCCTTTCTACTTTACACTTTAGCCTTCCAACTTTTCACTCATGATGATAGGGTTCGTTACGTAAAATGCTGAATGCTCGATAACATTGCTCCAATAATAAAAGGCGAATCATTTGATGGGAAAAGGTCATTTTTGAGAGGGCTACCTTTTGATTTGCACGAGCATAAACATCCTTGCTAAATCCATAGGGACCACCAATAATAAGCACCAAAGTCTTAATTCCTGAATTCATTTTCTGCTGAAAAAAATTAGCAAAATCCACCGAGCGAAACTCCTTCCCTTTCTCATCCATTAAAATCACAAAATCGGCATTTTCTAACTGCTTTAAAATCAAATCGCCTTCCTTTTGTTTTTGCTGCTCGAAACTTAAGTTCTTCGCATTTTTCAGGGCAGGAATCACAATGACTTCGGTAGGTAAATAATTCTTCAAACGCTTTTCGTAAATCGAACATCCCTTAACCAAATAATCGTCTTCGGTTTTGCCTACAAATATTAGTTTTAGTTTCATACAACAAATTTAAGGTTTATTGACTGCGAATTAGAGAATAAATTTTTAACAACCCCACTACCTCATTGTTAAAAAAAATGATATTTTTTGCTAATTCAAAGTAAATACTATTTACTTTAGGCCCCATAATTTAGGAACTATAAACCATACAAAGTATTAGCATATAAACTAATTCTACAATGAAGAAAATCACAATTTTAGGTGCTGGATTATCAGCTACCAGTCTAATTAACTACTTGCTCGAACGAGCAGAGAAATATGATTGGACCATTAAAGTAGGCGATTATGATCTTGATATAGCAAAATCTAAAGTCAACGGAAACCCTAAGGGAGAAGCTTTTCAATTTGATGTTACCAATGAAAAACAGGTAACGGAAATTGTATCTGAAAGTGACATTGTTGTTTCGATGATGCCAGCTAGTTTTCACCACCTTATTGCAGGAGAATGTGTGAAGCATAAAAAGCAAATGCTTACTGCATCATACGTTTCAGATGCTATGAAAGAGCTTAACGAGGCTGCAAAGGAAGCGGGTGTTGGCCTATTTAATGAGTTGGGTGTTGATCCGGGCATCGACCATATGTCGGCTATGCGTATTATTGACGGATTGCGTAATAAAGGGGCTAAACTAAATGCCTTTTTCTCATATACCGGAGGTCTTGTAGCTCCTGAATACGATAATAATCCTTGGAATTATAAGTTCACATGGAATCCTCGCAATGTGGTTTTAGCAGGTCAGGGAATCTCTATGTTTATTCGCAATGGAAAATATAAATACATTCCTTATCAGCAATTATTTCGCCGTATCACCATGACTTCGGTGGATGGATATGGTGATTTCGAAGTTTACCCAAATCGTGACTCACTATCCTATCGTGAAACTTACGGATTGCAGGATATCCCAACAATTTTCCGAGGAACCATGCGCCGTCCGGGTTATACCAAAGCATGGAATGTATTTGTACAATTGGGTGCTACCGACGATACTTATACTATTGAGGATTCGGAGAATATGACGTATCGTGATTTTATCAACACCTTCCTTCCCTACGAAAGACATACTCCTGTGGAAGTTAAAATTCAACATTTACTACCTGAATTAATTGATGAGGAGGTGATGGCTAAACTGGTTTGGTTGGATATTTTTTCACATAAAAAAGTAGAATTGAAAAATGCTACTCCTGCTCAAATTCTTCAAAAAATATTGGAAGAAAAATGGCAATTGGATGAAGGCGATAAGGATATGATTGTAATGCAACACCGTTTTGAATATACTTCTGCTCAAGGTGAAGACAAAGCCATCGTTTCGTCGATGGTAATGAAAGGCGAATCGCTTCAAAATACAGCTATGGCTATTACCGTAGGACTTCCATTGGCCATAGCTACAAAAATGGTTGCCAATGAGGAAGTGAAATTAACTGGTGTTCATACTCCCGTTATTCCTGAATTATACAATCCTATATTGGATGAATTGGCTACTTTGGGAATTGTATTTACAGAAAAAGAAGAACAGTTATAGGTTTTGTCAAAAAACACACTAATTAGTGTAATAAATTTTCACAGGGTCGGTAAATACTGACCCTGTTTCTTTTTAAAATTATATTATCAATTCTTAACAAGAAAAAGCGTCAAGCTATCCTCTTCATCTTTATCTTTGCACCAA
>QNXT01000184.1 GCA_003973505.1 Bacteroidota bacterium | reverse complement strand
CATATTCCTTATGTAATCACCGAGCATTGGTCCCGCTACCTACCGCACAACAATAGCTATCAAGGAAATCTGCGCCAGAAACTCACCGAAAAAGTATTGTTCTTGCCTGCCTGGTATCCAAATCGAAACGATTCGATGATTGGACTATTTGTGCAACGCCATGCAATCGCTGTAAATAAATTTGCAGATGTAACCGTATTAGCTGTTGTTTCCGATGTTAATATGGAGTCAACATATGAGGTTGAAACAAACTCAGATTTGGGTTTTGCCGAAATTATTATTTATACAAAAAAGCATCAGTCCTCGTCCCAGTTTATCAACACATTAGTTAATGCTTACCGCTATATATCTGCACATATCGCAGGCTGGAGCATACTTGAAAAAACGGATAAATTACCCGACATCAACCATGTGCATATACTTACCCGTGCCGGGGTAATGGCCTTATATTTTAAGATCAGATATCATATTCCTTATGTAATCACCGAGCATTGGTCCCGCTACCTACCGCACAACAATAGCTATCAAGGAAATCTGCGCCAGAAACTCACCGAAAAAGTATTGAAACATTCAAAAGGAATAACTACCGTTTCACTTGCACTTAAAAAAGGAATGAATGCGGTTGGCTTAAAAAAAGACCCATGGCATATTATTCCCAATGTGGTTGATACAAAGATGTTTCAGCTAGACGGCATTCGTCAAAAAGGAAATAAAATTCGATTTTCCCATATATCATGCTTCGAAGAACAATCGAAAAACATGAGTGGCATATTACGTGCCGCTAAAAACCTAAAAAAGCAAGGGCATGATTTTGAATTGGTCATGATTGGTGATGGTCCCGATTGGAAACAAACTAAAGATTATGCCACAGAACTAGGTTTAGCCGATTGTGTTACATTTACCGGTGTGTTAGAAAACCAAGATTTGGTGGATGAAATGAGCCAATGTCAATTCTCTGTTTTATTTAGCAATTATGAAACTTTTGCCATTGTTATCCCTGAGAATTTAAGTTTGGGCATCCCCGTAATAGCAACTAGTGCGGGAGGCATTCCCGAAGTATTACCTTCAGAATTTGGAATTTTAGTTCCTCCTAAAGATGAAAAAGCTCTTACTGACGCATTAATAGACATGATGAATCATCACCAAGATTATGACAGCGAAGCCATGCGTAATTATGTTGATGAAAACTACTCCTATATGGAAGTAGGTCACCGATTTTTCGAGATGTATAAAGAATCCCTATCTAATCCTGATATTCTTTAATCGCTTCATTTATATTAATGATATAATCGCCCAAACGTTCGCAAATAGAATACATATCGCGATAAAAAGAACCCACCTTATGCTTATACTTTTGCGCTTTTAGGTCTTCAAAATGCTTTTGACGAAGTTCACTCCTCATATCATTTATTTTCTTTTCTATTTCATTTGCTTTCACCAAATCAACCTCATGAAATTCTTTTTTCAAATTCGAGTTCATCTCAACAAAAGCACTTCGCACCAATTCTAACATTTCTTCAATATTTTTTATCTGCTCATCGGGTAAGCGCTTCGACTTTGTTTGAGATATCCGTTCAATCACTATCGAGAACTGATAGTTTGCATCTCCAATACTCTCCATTTCATCAACAATTTTCAACATTGCACGGATTTTTTTAGAACTATCTCGACTAATTTCGCCTTCCGATATTTTAGTTAGATATTCAGCTATTTCCACTTCCAGAGAATCGGTAATCTTTTCGTACTTCGATAATTTTTCTATTAATTTCGCTTTTACTTTCGAGTCATCCTCCTTAATCAATTGCTGAACAAAACCAAACATTTTTTCAATCCGCTCACCAAAAATAACAACCTCTTTTTTAGCTTGTACTATGGCAATCTCACTTGTAGAGAACAGGCTCGAATCGATGTATTTTAGCCTAAACTCCTCATCATTATCACCATGGTCTGGAACCATTTTGGTAGCTACCTTTGCAATAAAAGGGGCAAATCCAAAAAGGAATATGGTATTCAAAATATTAAAAGTTGTGTGAAATAATGCAAGTCCAATGGGATATAAATCCTTGATTTCGTTAAACTCTGCTGGAGTAAGATTACGATCCAAAATAGAAGCCCCGTGCTTATGCTCTATAATTAAATTTATTCCCTTCAAAAAGTAAGGAAATACAATCAGCATCCATGTTACACCAAACACATTAAACATTAAATGCGCTCTGGCCGTTCTCTTAGCCGTCACATTGGCTACCAGAGCGGCCAAATTTGCTGTAACAGTAGTCCCGATATTCTCACCCAATACCATAGCTGCTGCAAGTTCAAAGGGGATCAAACCATTATAAGTCATCACCAAAGTAAGAGCCATTGTTGCACTAGACGACTGAATTATAATCGTAAGTACTGTTCCCACAATTACAAAAATAAAAACAGAAATATAGCCTAAATCGGTAAAGGAGGAAAGAAAATTCAGAGCATCACTATCGCCGTTGATACCAGGAACTGACTCCTTAAGAAATTGTAACCCTATAAAAAGAATGGCAAATCCAATGATAAATTCACCCCATGATTTGCGTAAACTATTTTTCGAGAAGAATAAAGGAAAACTAATCCCAATCAACGGAAGTGAAAGAAAGCTTAAGCTCACCTTAAAGCCTAAAGTTGCGATTATCCAAGCAGTTACGGTAGTTCCAATATTTGCCCCCATAATAATACCAATGGAAGCAACCAATGAAATTAAACCCGCATTTAC
>QNXT01000010.1 GCA_003973505.1 Bacteroidota bacterium | reverse complement strand
CCGCAATCGGCAATGAGTCATGCAATTACCATTAAATATCCTTTGGTGTATCAGGAAATAACGATTTCGGATTCGTATAAAGAGTATAGTTTGAATGGTACGCCTGTTGATTGTGTAAAATTTGGTTTACATAGACTTTTGGATCGCAAGCCCGATTTGATTGTTTCGGGAATCAATCATGGTTCCAATGCTTCCATAAACATTATTTATAGTGGTACAATGGGGGCAGCCTTGGAAGGTGCTATGGGCGGGATTCCCTCCATTGGTTTTTCAATTTTAGATTATAGTCACAATGCCGATTTTAGTCGTAGCGAAAGTCATATTTTGCGTATTGCTAAGCAGGTAATGGAAAAAGGTTTGGAACCAGGTATTGCCTTGAATGTAAACTTTCCAATGGTTAAAGATGGTGAAGATTATAAGGGAGTTAAGGTTTGCAGGCAGTCAAAAGCATATTGGAAAGAGGATTTTGCCGAGCGTATCGATCCACGAAATGGTCGTCCTTATTTTTGGTTGACGGGTACTTTCACAATAAATGAAAATGATGATTCAACCGACGAATGGGCTTTAGAAAACTACTATGTTTCTATGGTTCCTGTGCAGTTTGATTTTACGGCTTATCAGCAAATAGAGAAACTTAAAAATTGGATATAAATGTTTGATATTCTTAAAAAAAATTCCATCATCTTAGGAATCATTCTTAGTGTGATTACTCCCATTGTCCTGTATTTTCTATTGTCGTATTTAGTAGAAATTCTGAGTTTGCAATTGACGTGGGGCATACAATTGGTGCAGGATAAAAATATTGAATTGGTTAGTATTTTTGCGAACCTTTTTATTATGTATCCCTATTTACAAAAGAGAGAATATGAGATGACAGGGCGTGGTGTAATGATAAGTACTTTTGCCTTGGCTTTGATTCATTTCTACCTTCATTATCGACACCTACTAATGAACTAATATGAAGTATTTTATAATTGCGGGTGAACCTTCGGGTGATTTGCATGCTTCCAATTTGATAAATGCTTTGCGCAGTGAAGACGAGCAAGCCGAATTTCAATATTGGGGTGGTGATAAAATGCAAGAAGCATCAGGTATTGCACCTTTAAAGCATATCAATGAACTTGCCTTTATGGGATTTTTAGAGGTTGTACAAAACCTATTTACCATATTGCATAATTTCAAACTCTGTAAACAACAAATTCAAGATTTCAAACCTGATGTTTTAATTTTGGTTGACTATCCGGGCTTTAACTTAAAAATGGCCAAATTTGCTCACGAAAATGGAATAAGAAGCTTTTATTATATTTCACCAAAAATATGGGCTTGGAAACAGAAACGGGTTTATACCATTAAGAAAAACGTGGAACGTATGTTTTGCATACTTCCCTTTGAGGTCGATTTTTATAAGAAATTTGGTGTTAAGGTAGATTATATTGGTAATCCGTTGATGGATGCCATTCAACAACATAAGGATGAACATAAAGACCAATCTAAAGAATCGAAAATTATAGCCCTTTTGCCTGGTAGTAGAAAGCAAGAGCTACACTATATATTGCCCGATATGCTTAGCGTGATTTCTGATTTTCCAGATTATCAATTTGTTTTGGCTGCCACAAAAAATCTTCCTGAAGAACTCTATCATGAAATGATTGGCGATGCAAAAGTAGAATTGGTATTTGATAAAACCTATGATGTGCTTGATAAGGCTGAAGCTGCTTTGGTTACTTCGGGTACGGCAACTTTGGAAACAGCTCTTTTGAATATCCCTCAAGTAGTTTGTTATAAAGCCAATTCCATTTCGTACACTATTGCCAAAAATCTTGTTAAAATCCGATTTATTTCCTTGGTCAATTTAATTATGGATCGAGAAATTGTTCGCGAATTAATTCAGCATGATTTGAATAAAAAGCAAATTTCAGAAGAGCTTAAGAAGATAATAAAAGGTGGCGACGGGAGAAAGAAAATGTTGGATGATTATGCCGAAATGCAAAAGCGGGTTGGTGGAAATGGAGCATCGTTTCGTGCCGCTAAATTAATGGTGAACTATTTGAAATCATCTCATAATGAAGCGTAAAACGGTAATTATTATTCTATTTTCCATTCTCTCTTTCACTTTAAAGGCAGCGAAACTTGATATCAGCATATTTCATAATATTGAGAAAAATCAAATCAGCTTTACTTCGAAAACAGGGAAGTATGTAATTATAGCAAATCAAAAAACGGTTCTTGAAATTCAAAAAGGGGAAGAGCTAAGGATAAGTCAAGTTCACGATAGTTTAATAAGTCTTTATCATGGCGATAAGTTTATTGGAAATTATAAAGAGTTGTACTTTAAGGGTAAAGGTTTTGTAAATGTATTTAAACTTAAAATAGAGCAATCACCCATAAATGTTAGAGATTACGACGATGATTTGATTATCCGATTTTATAAACATAAAATTCAATTAATCAATCGGGTAGATATTGAAAATTATACAGCAGGTGTTGTAGAATCTGAAGCTTTGGGGAGTAGTAAAGATTTGCAGTTCTTTTTTGTACAAGCGATAACTTGTCGGACCTACGCTCTGGTAAACTACTTAAAACATGTTGACGAAGGTTTCAATTTATGCGATGATGTACACTGTCAGTATTATTTAGGTCGTTGTCATCATTCAGATATTTTAAGAGCTACAGCACGCACGAGTGGCGAAGTGATTGTGGATGAAAATCAGCGAATGATTTCTGCGGCTTTCCATTCCAACTGCGGAGGACAAACGG
>QNXT01000254.1 GCA_003973505.1 Bacteroidota bacterium | reverse complement strand
AGCTTTAATAGATGTGTTGAAAAGTAAATAATTGACTCTAATTATTGCTCTTTGGGAATGATGACTTTTATTAGGTCGATTTTTGTGTTTGAAGCGGCCATTACGATAAATTTATAATCCTTTATCGTAATCTCTTCTCCTTGTTTTGGGATGCTCTCAAAAATATAGGTAAGATAACCTCCTAATGTTTCGTATTCATCTGATTCTTCAAGGTTTAGATTGTATGTGCTGTTTAGGTAGTCGATTTCTTGTCGCGCACTAAACAGATAGGTTGAATCGTCAATCTTTTTCTCGACCAATTTCTCGTGATCAAATTCATCCTCAATCTCACCAAATATTTCTTCCATTAAGTCTTCGAGGGTGATAATTCCGGAAGTGCCACCAAACTCATCTAATACAACCGCAATACTCATTTCGTTCTTAATCATTTTGCTCATAAACTCGTTGGCTGCCATCGTTTCAGGTACAAATTCGAGTTCCCGAATAATGGATTTCAAGTTTTTAGGCTGTTGAAAGAGATCGTACACATGAATATAGCCGATGATATTATCGATGTTTTCGTTAAAAATCACAATTTTACTATGCCCGGTACTGAGTAGCACTTCTTTTAGTTCCTCCAAACTACTTTCGTCGCTCAAAGCTACTATGTCAGTTCGTGGTACCATACATTCACGAATCTTTGTTTCTTGAAATTCGATGGCATTTTGAAATATTTGAATATCATTTTCATCTTGCGAACTGGCTTCTTCATCGTGAAACTCTTTGATATAATAATCGAGGTCGATGGAGCTAAAAGTATATTTTGAATCTTCGATACTCGTGCGAAATACATATTTCAATATCCATTGTGAGAAAGTGATAAATGTATAGATAATGGGTATAAAAAGAAGGTACAACACAACTAATGGGATGCTGAAAATTTTCAGTATATAGTTTGAATTCAATCTGAAAATGATTTTTGGTAGAAATTCCGCAAAGATTAAAATGATAAGCGTAGCGGCAATGGTTTGAATGAGAAGCACAAAGAAGGGGCTGTTTAATCCATTGGGTAGCATTTCCTGGATGGGTTCGTTTAACAAACGTTCCATGAAAATACCGTAAATTACCAAAGCTATATTATTACCAAGAAGGAGAAATGCAATAAAATTGGATGAGCGTGTGTTAAACCAAGCAACAATATTTCCGCCAAAGGTTCCTCGAGTACGATCGAGCTCGATTTTCAGCTTATTAGCTGATACAAATGCGATTTCGATGCCTGAGAAAAAGGCTGATGCCAAAATACTTAGTAAAATAATAAGATAAATACTCATTCTCTATTTTTTTATTCCTGAATCGTTATTTTGTGTTGTTTGATCAAGGCCGTCCACTTGAATATCACCACGGGGTTTAGCTATATTCCAATCGCTAAAATTCTCGTCGGCAGTGAGACCATCGCCAAAAAGGATTTCTTTTTGAGTAACAATCTTTACTTCATTTTCAGTATATATTTTATGTTTCTTTTGGTCCCAAATCAGTTCTTCTGTATAAAGTGTTTTACCCTCATTATTCACAGCTACCACATTGTTTTTGGCTTCCATTATCTTGGAATTAGGGTAGTTGATTGCATAATCGGCATCCAATGTAGAACGAATTCCTCCAACAGAATCGTAGAAAATAATATGTATTCCTTTGGGCATTTCCGTATATTCACGATTTCCCATATATTTATCCACCTGAGGACTTGTCATGCTCATAACGACTCTTCCTGAATCCGTAATCGTCATTTCTACATCATAAGTGCTTTCTACTGCCTGACTCTCATCTATTTTTAGTGAATTGATAATATTGATATCATTTTCACATGAAAAAAGCATTACCCCCAACGATAGGAGGGTAATGCTCTTTAATATTGCGTTTATAATGGATGTCGCTTTTTTCATTGTTATTTATGCCTTTAAGAGCATAAAGATAATTACTTTATTATTAGCGAGCACGAATTGTAGTGGTTTCGTTAATCCAACCACCCACTTCAATAGGGCTTCCTTCTTTCCAGTTTCTCATGAAAAGATCTTGTTTTACAGGGAAGCTTTTCTTGATACTAGCATACTTTTGGTTTGCTATTTTCTTCACCTTTTCGTCATTAGTAATATTAGCCGCTTTTCTGTATTTATCTGCTGCAGCCCAGTATGCAGTATTGATACCTGACTCTTGTGCTGTTTTTGCAGTAGCTACATACATATCTCCAATAATGATGTATGCCATTCCTTCATTTGGCTTATATTTCAATACATTCAAAGCTGCATTACGAGCTGCTGAATATTGCTTTAATGTACGAAGGTCTTCAGCTAGAAGTAAATAGGCTGCACCTTTTTTATTAGCAACCGAGTCAGGGAACAATTCAGTAGCTTGAATTAAGTAAGGTTTTGCTTTAGCATATTCTTTACGCTTCATGGCCATATTACCCATTGAAAGAGCCGATTCGGCTGTAGGGGCTTCGGCATGTACTTTTTCTAGAGCCTTATAGTAAATATCGCTATCAGTACATTTACGCATTTCGAAGAACTTTACGATCTTCTTTGCTAAATCTAAATTATCTGGCTCAGCTTCTTGCTTTGGAGTATAATAGTTGACAAGCTTTTCGCAAGTTGCATAATTTTCAATGCGTTTTTCCAAATAAGCTTCAACTGCTTTGAAGTTATTGTAATTACGTTTTGCTTTTTTAATTTGACTGGCACTACCTGCAGTTGTGTCAATATGCTCAAGATTATACTCTACAATATCCATTA
>QNXT01000298.1 GCA_003973505.1 Bacteroidota bacterium | reverse complement strand
CTGATATCATTAGTAATGCTGATGTTTATACAGGTGGTTTTGGAGCTGAATATGGTGGCAGAATATCCTCAGTGATGGATATTTCTACTCGCTACGGAAACCCTCTAAGACAGTCAGGGAAAGTTGATGTGAATACCTTTGGAATGAAATTGCTTCTTGAAGGTCCTTTGGTAAAAGCTAAAGACGATAACTCTAATAGTATTTCGTATATACTTTCTGCAAAGAAATCTTATATCGATAAAACATCGAAAACAATTTATCCTTACGTAAATAATGGCTCAGGATTACCTTTTACCTTTTCTGACTTTTACGGAAAACTGTCATTTAATTCGGCGAATGGCTCTCGAGCAGATATTTTTGGTTTTAATTTTAACGACCAAGTAAGTTATCGTTCTATTCAAAATTATGAGTGGAAATCGTATGGTGGAGGAATGAAATTTGCCATTGTTCCAGGATCATCTCCCACATTAATATCGGGTAATGTTTCTTACTCAAATTATCGAATTGAGCTGGTTGATGGATCGTTAAATCCAAGAAGTAGCGAAATAGGAGGTTTTAATATGGGACTTGATTTTACCTATTTTCTTGGAAAAAATAAACTTAAATATGGAGTGGAAATGAAGGGGTTTAGTACCGATTTTAATTTCACTAATACTTTAAATAGAGTAATATCACAGGCTGAATCTACAACTGAGATTGCAGGTTATGTGTCGGCGAAATTTCAAATAGGTAAGATTAAGAAAAAATATTCGGGAGGACTTGAAGTGCCAAGGTTTATCGTTTCTCCTGGTTTAAGATTGCATTATTATGCCTCTTTATCAAACTTTTCGTTCGAGCCTCGTCTGGCTGTGAAGTTTAATGTTAATTCCGATTTGCGTATCAAATTAGCAACAGGTAGATATTCTCAGAATCTAATTAGTACGGCATCTGACCGTGATGTTGTGAATTTATTCTATGGTTTTATTTCAGGCCCTGATGATTTACCAGCGACCTTTATGGGGAAAGAAATAACTCATAAACTTCAGAAAGCAACCCATTTTATTTTGGGAACAGAATACGATTTAGGGAGACGCTTAACTGCCAATTTAGAGGGCTATATTAAATGGTATGATCAACTTACCAATATGAATAGGAATAAAGTTTTTGATGATACTCCTGAGTATTCTGATAAACCAGATGCTCTTAAAAATGACTTTATCATCGAAACAGGAAAATCCTATGGTGTTGATTTCTCTATGAAATATGACTATCGCCG
Organism: Bacteroidota bacterium; assembly: GCA_003973505.1. The sequence goes on along the minus strand of QNXT01000298.1, from coordinate 1,544 downwards.
TCTTTATGTTTGGGCTGTTTATTCATTGGGATATAGCACGCGTAATGATGGAATCGTGGAATATGCTCCTCACTTCGACAGACGTCACAATGTGAACTTCCTAACTTCCTATGTTATGGGAAAGAGCCTTGATTGGGAATTGAGTTTCCGCTGGAATTTCGGTAGTGGATTTCCATTTACACCCACACTTGGTAATTATGAGCAACAAGATTTCTCAGGAGGAATTGGTACAGATTACACGACTACAAATGGTGATGTTGGTGTAATTTACGGTGATTTGAATAGTAAACAAATGCCTGCATATCATCGATTGGATTTTGGCTTGAAAAAGAAATTTGTTTTTTCAGAGAATAGCTTATTGGAAATTACACTTAGTGTAACTAATGTCTATAATCGTAATAACATCTTCTATGTAGATCGTATTACAAATGAACGCATCGATCAATTACCTATTTTACCTTCTTTAGGAATTAGTTTTAAATTCTAATGTGTGGGCGATATATTTTAGTGCAATCGCTTGAAACGATTGAAAAACGCTTTAATGTAAAGTCGCCTCCAAGTTTAGATTGGAAGGCTTCCTATAATATCGCCCCAGGACAATTAAGTTTGGTAATTACTTCCCAATTTCCAAACCATATTGATATAATGCAATTTGGCTTAACTCCTTTTTGGGCTAAGAAAAAGATGTATTTGTTTAATGCTCGAGCTGAAGGAGATCGTAATAAAGAAAATAATCCTGATTATTCGGGTGGGAAAGATATTATCAATAAACCTGCATTTCGTAAAGCTATACGTTCGCAACGCTGTATAGTAATTGCTGATGCCTTTATTGAAGGTACAAGCTCTGATGGATTAGAAAAACCTTATTTGGTATATCTTAAATATAAGGAACGTCCCTTTGCTATGGCAGGTATTTTTGATGAATGGAAAGACCCCAATACGAGAGAAATCATTAAGTCGTTTTCAATTATTACAACCTCAGCCAACGAACTAATGCGAAAGATTCCACACCATCGAATGCCTGTAATCTTATCAAAAGGGCAGGAGGCAAGGTGGCTAAATATGAAAACGCCTTTGGCTGATATTACGAAAATGCTGAATCAATATCCTTCACACCTAATGAATGCTTACCCTATTGATTCTAAAGTAAGTCACCCTAATGCGAATGATAAATCCATAATAGAACCAATAGGAGAACGTATAGAGTCCGAAACTGTTTTAAGGCATAGCAGTCACATCAATCTTCAGGGAATGGGAAGATATAAGAAGTAATTTGAGCTGACTTAAAACAATTTTGAAATTGAAGTATAGTTTTTTGTGTTAAGAATATTCTTGCCTTCAGGAGTATATAAGTAATCCAAACGTTCTTGATGATACTCAACAACTTTGCCTCTTACTACTTTCATGGTTGAATTTACAAGTTTGTTTTCTTCGGTAAACGCTTCATCTAATACAGCAATAGCTGCGGGTAACCATCGTTGAGGAAACATATTTTGATAAGGCCCATCCAATAAATAAGCATCAATTTCAGCCTGAATCTGTTT
>QNXT01000299.1 GCA_003973505.1 Bacteroidota bacterium | reverse complement strand
TATTTTGGCTTTGTATAGTCGTTTTGGTCGTAACACCATTCTTGACCCTAAGCTCGATTCCGATTTATTTCAAATGGTTTCAGATTCGCTAATTTCTAAATACCCAAATAGTTCGCATGCCATTAAATTACACCAAAAAGTGTTGGAGCTTCAGAATGCCGGTCAATTGAAAAAGGAAAGAGAAGAGGCCTTGTCGGTAGGTAAGAAATTCCCGGAAATCATGTTGAATGATATTGATAATAAACCTCAGAATTTAACAGAATGTAAGGCTAAAGTATGCCTGGTGGCAGTATGGGTTTCTACGAATAAAGAAAGTTGGGATATGAATGCCATACTTCGAGATGTTTATAAAAAATACCATGATAAAGGTCTGGGCATTTACGAAATATCATTTGATACAGATAAATTAGCTTGGACCAATTATTGTCACATAGAGCATCTTGTTTGGACCAATGTGATTGGCTATCCACGAGAAAAAGAGATGTTGAATGCCGATGAAAAAATGCCGCGTTTGTTTGTATTAGATGAAAATAAAAAGGTAATTGCGAAGGATCCAAAACCTGAAGAATTGGATGAATTACTGAAAAATATACTGTAACAATCGGTATGGCTACTCATCTTTTTACTAGATAAATTCTATTTTATGAAGAAAACTACACTGTTAATCTTGTTTTTTATGGCTCTTTTGCATGTGAATGCCCAAAGTAGCTATTTTCAACAAGAGGTAAATTATGAGATTCACGTAAGCTTAAATGATACTGCGCATAGCTTAAGTGCAAATATTATTATCGACTATACTAATAACTCCCCAAATACATTAGATTTTCTGATGTTTCATATTTGGCCCAATGCCTATAAAGAGCCCACAACAGCTTTGGGTGAGCAGTTTTTGGATATGGGTAATACCGACTTTTATTATGCCGATGATTCATTGCGTGGTTATATGGATAGTTTGGATTTTACGGTGGATGGAAAGCCCATCAAATGGAATCTTACCGAAAAGAACATCGATATTGCCCGTTTGGAATTGAATAAACCATTGAAGCCGGGTGAAACAATTAAAATCAAGACCCCTTTTTATGTTAAAATTCCGTCATCTGAGTTTTCGCGTTTAGGACATAGTGGGCAGTCTTACCAAATTACCCAATGGTATCCCAAACCGGCCGTTTACGATAAAAATGGTTGGAATGCTTTTCCTTATCTAAATCAGGGAGAGTTTTACTCTGAGTTTGGTCGTTTCGATGTATATATTACGGTGCCAAAGAATTATGTAATCGGTGCCACAGGCGATTTGATGGATTGTCAGGCAGAAGAACAATGGCTTGATTCCATTGCCGATGCCACAAAACGTAAATCGCGTTATGCCGATGATTTGGAATTCCCGGAGTCGGATAGCGTAACCAAAACATTGCATTATCATCAAGAAAAGGTGCATGATTTTGCCTGGTTTGCTGATAAGCGCTTTCATGTTTTGAAAGGGGAAGTGGAATTGAAATCGGGGCATAAAGTTACTGCCTGGGCCATGTTTACCAATGAGGATAGTGATTTATGGACAAAAAGCATTACTTATTTGAATCGTTCCATAAAATGGTATTCTCAGCAAGTGGGCGAGTATCCATATAATCAGGTTACGGTCGTGCAGGGAACCTTAAGTGCTGGAGCCGGAATGGAATATCCCAATGTTACCATTATTGGTGGGGCCGGTGATGACCGCTCGTTGGATAATGTAATTATGCATGAAGTTGGACATAATTGGTTTTATGGAATGTTGGGTTTTAACGAACGTCAGCACCCTTGGATGGACGAAGGTTTGAATACCTATATTGAATCGCTATATATGGATAAATATTATCCAAACGAAAGTCTGGCTGATGCGGCATTGGGAATTAATGTTTTCAATGCAAAGACCTATCCCCAAATTGCAGAGTATTATTTTTCAAACCTAATGCAATGGCGACGAAATTTAAATCAGTCCTTGGCCTTGCCGGCACAAGACTTTACAGCCATGAATTATGGAATTGCAGTTTATCAAAAAACAGGTTTGATATTTAGATATTTACAAGCATATCTGGGTGAAAAAGAAGCGCGAATTACCATGCGTAAATTTTTTGCTGAATGGCAATTTAAGCATCCTCAGCCGGAGGATATGAAAGCTTTTTACGAAAAAGAAACAGGAAAAGATTTGGCTTGGTTGTTTGATGATTTGATTAATTCGACCAAAAATGTGGACTATAAAATCTCTGGCAGGAATGAGAAAAAGGATGCGGATAGTTTAATTGTAAAAGTACGAAATAGCGGAAAAGTTAAGGCTCCATTTGTAATTAGCGGTCTTGATGAAGATGGGGATGTACTGGTGTCGCAATGGTATGAAGGCTTTGATGGGGCACAGAAAGTGAAATTTCCAAAGGGAAAGTATAAAAGTTTGAGTCTTGATGGCAATAAAGTGATGACGGATGTTTATCGCGGAAACGATAAAGCGGGCTTGAAGTCGCCCCGATTAGTATTAGGTTGGACCTTGCCCAAAGATGAAAAATCGACTTTGTTTTGGGTGCCTGCTATGGGTTGGAATTCCTATAATAAGTTTATGTTGGGAGCAGCCTTTTACAATAGTTTGGTCTTTGAAAAAAAATGGCAATATATGGTGATGCCGCTCTATTCATTCGAACAGCATAATTGGAATGGCTCGTTTTCACTGTTTCGGAACTTTTATGCAAAAGGACAAACTCAACGCATAAGCATGGGTGTTACAGGGCGTAAGTATAATTATAACTCTGACTATATTATGCCAAACGATGAGAA
>QNXT01000277.1 GCA_003973505.1 Bacteroidota bacterium | reverse complement strand
GGAGATATCGATATTTAAGTGTTTAATACTGATTTGACAATAGAGATTATGAATAATAATAACGTTTAAAAGAGAGTGATTAGTACTTCATATTTACTAGAGATGACCTGCCAAGACAGCCTTTAACTTAAAGTGTTTCACATCCCCATTCAAATTGAAAACTTCTGCATAAATAATATATATCCCAATATTTGCCTTTTGATTATTATTATCCAATCCATCCCAACTAAGCATTCCTTTTGTGGCAAGCAATTCGTTGTTCACTAAGTTGCGAATAAGTTTTCCGGTGACATCATACACTCTTACATTTGCTGTATACCCTGCATCGGGGAATTTATAATCGATAAGTAGCACATCGTCTCTACCATCGTTATCAGGCGAAAAAATATCCCAATTATTATGCAGCCAAACTTCTCCATTAAATTCCGTTCCATTGGAATACTGTGAATTGATGCTTGTTGGGGTTCCCGCAAAGTCAGCTGTTTGAGAATAAGCATCGGTATTTGTTGCCGCCGAATGCCAACTGTTTCTATCATTGGTAGGCAAGTCGGGGTTGATACGTTCCAAGCTAATACCCTTGGTGTTTTGCAATAGTGCAAAGTGCATATCTTTATTATAATCGAAACGGTCAATTTGTTCAAAATTTGCAGTTAATATTGCCACACTTCCCTCACTACTTGGCATACTTATCATCGATGGTATCTCAATTATTTGTCTGGGATTTCGCACGAGATATTGCTTTTGTACGATTAGTGAGTTTGTACAAAATACATAGTATCCGTATTGATATATCAGATAGCTTTCGGAGGTAATATGTTTGATATTTTCGAAGCTTTGGGTTTCTTCATTCCAATTGGCAAGGCGTAAATCTTTAAGATCAAAAATTTTATTAGTTCGGTTTTTGATTTCGATATAATCAACCCCTGGTGATTGTGGGTCAAATAGTATTTCATTGATTATAATATCCTTGGCTTCCGGTTTTTCAGCCATTCCAAATCTAAAACTTATTAATGAATTTGAATTCCCCGCGCAGTCTTTAGCTGTACCGGTAAATACTAAGTCATATACGGTTTGTTTTTGGAAAGCTTTGGAAAATTTCAGCGTAACACTGTTGTACTCGGGATAAGCATTGCCTACCCAAACGGGTTTGCCGAAATTGGAAACTTCATATTTACTGGCATCAAGTATGCTTGTTGAATCCATCGATTCGCTAAAGTGGGCAACGATAGTCATAGAGTCAATTTCGGATACACGAATCCCTTCAGGTTTTGTTTTATCAGGGTTTGCGGCAAAAACAGCATTTTCACTTCCCGGAGTTCCACCCATATTACTTGTGGATGCCGTCCAATTTTTTTGTCCTCCACAGTGATTATTGGGGTCGATTTGCTCCAACGACCAACCGCCTTCTTTTTTATTATTGTCCTGATACCAATTGCTATTATAGTGGATATAATGTATCAATTGGTTTTTCTCATTTTTCAAAATCAATTCCTGGCTGGAATTGGTAAGAGAAAAAGAACTCAAAGCAATGAAAGTCCCAAAATTGCTTAAATCAGCTTCCGCATTTTGGTGTCCAATAAGAACATACGAATGGGGAGCAATGCTACTATCGGGCAATGTTTTTATGGATTTTCCAATTTGTAAAGTCCAATTTTTTAAAGAAACAGGGAAAATAGTATTATTATAAAGTTCAATATATTCCCATTCGGGTAAAGCTACTTTTGGACTTGGATCGGCCATAATTTCATTAATAGTCACATCGCCATATTGAATTTCATGCCAGCCAAAATTCATTTGTTGAGAAGGGGCAACATTTCCACTCATATCCTTTATATTATTAGCTGTCAGGGTGTATAATGTTCCTTGAATAAATGCTCCTGAATAATAAAGATGCACTAAAGAGTGATCGTTTATACTGCGAACTGCCGAAGTAGGATTTCCAAGATTGGGGCTAACCGAGTAATGGGTATTATTATTTGTTGAACTTGAATCGACAGCCTCGTTAAAGTATAAATCGATGTGATGTGCGTCCAAAGTGTGAATGGTTGTAAGTTTGGGAGGGATAGTATCTACCACAATACCACCCACATACACATCATCGAAATAAACTTTTTTGCTATTGCTGGATGTGTATTTGCACCAGAGCCCGAAATAGGATGTGCTTTGATAGTTTATGTCGGTGGCTGTTCCTTCACTCTGAAAATTACTTCCTGCATTGGCATCGGAAAACAATTCCCAATTTCCATTGGCATCTCGTGTAATTTTTAGCGTAAATTCATTTACAGAATTTCCTGTGTATCCCACCGTCCCACTGATGAGTTTTGTTAATGAGTTTCCGTCTTGTCGATATAGACAAATATCATCTTGAGTGCTTCCAAATTGGACAAAATAGCCATTCAAATTGGACTTCAAATTAGCTTGATTGCTTACCAAATAAATTCGCGAGTAATTATTTGACGAAGAATTGAAAGATTGTTTGATATAAAATCGCCATTCGGTATTATTTATTAAAGTATTTGCAGTGGAAAGATAGGAAGTGTCGCTAGTTGAATTGTTGAGCTGTAGTTTTTTACTGGTATTTATTTTAAACTGCGTATTGTCACCACTCCAACTGGGATTTGATGTAAAATCGCCATCCGAAAAATCGTCTTGAATTTGTGAAAAAGCAAAATAGGGTAGTAAAATGAGAATAAAAACATATCGCAATTTGAGCATAATCTTAAACGGTTTTTGAACAGGTAAATATACTATTTTTGTGCATTATATAAAAAACAAAACAAAATGGTGATAGCTGTAATAGGTGCCACTGGAATGGTGGGTCGAGTAATGTTGCGTGTTT
>QNXT01000178.1 GCA_003973505.1 Bacteroidota bacterium | reverse complement strand
TTAAATGCAATTACTTTTGGTCTTTCACTGAACATTGTTCAAATATACAATTTTTTGATAAACAACAACCCCGCAATTACGTATATTTTTTGTTATGTTTTGTTTATCCTTATTTCAACTTCACTAATAATATCATTAAAATACTTGTCGCTTTTCGCAAATACTTTTTTCAGAATACTTGGTTTGAATATTCTAATTATCCAAATAATCCATGAACTTGGTAAAACCATCAAACTCACTAATAAAAGGACTATTCCGATTAAAAGTCCCTTAATTGCTGAAAAAATAAAATTCGGTATATCTATCATATTTATCCTTTTTTCTAATAAAGCCTAACGGTTTGAATATGCGTAGTTGCGGATTTTAAATGCAATTACTTTTGGTTTTTACTTAACATTGTTCAAATATACAAACTTTTGGTTAAGCGACAAAACCGCAATTACGTATATTTTTTGTTGGCAACATTGTGTATAAGCAATGGCGATTAAAGTGCTATAAATGAGACGATTATGAATAAAATATACGGTAGTGCAAATATGAAAGTAAGTGCGAAAAAAACCGCCACTGCTCATACACGAGACCGTTGTGCCCAATGCGAGAGAAATAGAAGCATCTGAAAAATTAAATACATACCCCACCCCAAACAAAAGAGTGCTATCGCACACATTTGTTTTTAGCAACCGCTGAAAATCATAAAAAAAAGATTTGATCGTATCAATATTTTTTACTTATATTTGCTAAAAATTACCAAGTTAATTTAAACAAGGAAAAATATGGAAAGTTTTGGCGAATATATTAGACATTTAAGAAAAGACAAAGGGCTTAATCAAACTCAACTCGCAGCTATGCTGGGACTTGATATGTCGGCAATTAGTAAAATTGAAAATAACAAAATTAGTTTTAAAGAAAATTTATTACCAAAACTTGCTGAAATATTTAAAATTTCTTTTGAAACTTTACAAGAAAAATATTTTAGTGACAAATTCGCATATGAAGTTTATAAAAATCAAGTTCCTGAAACTGTTTTTAAGGTTGCGGAAAAGAAAGTGAAATATTTTAAAGCAACCAGTGCCAAACAAACTAATTTAGAATTTTAAAGGCAATTACTATGAGCGAAGAATTAATACAAAAAAATTTAATAAAGAACCCTGCCAAAATCGGCAAATGGGATTTTTATAATATTGGTGCTACAACAATTAAGCAACTTAAAGAAAATGGAATTATTCGTAATGTTGATTATGGCAAAGAAGAAAAGAAAAAAGTAGATGCCTTAATTGTTCAAAAGAAAAATGTAATTGCTGTTATTGAATATAAAAAGCCATCTGAATTTAATACCAAAGCAAAAAAACAAAAAGCTATTAAACAAGAACTTACCGTAGCTAAGAAACTTAAAGCCAATATTCTTATTGCTACCGATAGCAAGGAAAGTATTTGGATAAATGTAGCAACCGGAAATGAAATAAAAGACGAAAAAGGAAAACCGCTAAAATATAATTTCGATTTCAATGACGAACGTCTACCTGAATTGATTGAAAAAATAATAAATTCAATTAATGAAAAAAATAACCAAATAAAACCAAAAAAGTTAATAAATCCAACTGACCTCGCAAAACAAATTTGGCAAGATATATGGTCTGTAAGTGGTGCAACACCTGAAAACTGCCTTTATACATTTGTAGAACTTTTTATCTTTAAATATTTAAGTGATTTAGGCGTTCTAAAAGGTTTGCATAATTTTGACAACCTATTGAAAATGTATGAAACAAATACAGAAGATGAAGTTTTACAATATTATGCTGATACTATTAGAAAAAAAATTAAAGAACTCTTCCCAAAAAATGATATTGACAATACAACAATCATAAACGGGACTATTTTTGTCAGTAAAGACCAAAAAGCCGTAGCCGGATATAGCACAGTTTTCAAAAAAGTTTTATTAAAATTTAAAGATTACGGAAAACTTGAACATATCGATTACGATTTTAAAAGCCAATTATTTGAAAGTTTCTTAAAAGAAAGTATCAGTAAGAAAAATTGGGGTCAATTCTTTACACCGTTAAAGGTAGTTCGTGCTATCGTTGAAATGACGAAAGATGATTTAAAAGATGGAGTTAGTATTTGCGATCCTGCTTGTGGCGTTGGAAAATTTTTGTTAGAGCCGATTAAAACGAAACTTGACCAATTTTATAAAATTGAAAAGAACAGTATCAAACCTAAAATAACTATTCACGGATTTGATAAAGGATTTGATAAAGACGAGCAAAAAACAATCATTTTGGCAAAAGCCAATATGTTGATTTATTTTTCAGATTTAATAAAAGATAATCCAGGTCTAACTAAAGATTTTGCTCAACTTTTCAATGAAAGTTTTACATTAAAAACAAATTCAATTCTCGGAACATTGGCTGACCCTGTGGAAGAAGAATACGACCTGATTTTAACCAATCCACCTTATGTAACAAGTGGCAGTAGTAATTTAAAAGAAGAAATTAAAAAGGTTGCGAAACTTGAAAATTACTATAAGGTGAATGCAATGGGTGTTGAAGGCTTATTTATGGAATGGATTGTTAAAGCCTTAAAACCCAGCGGAAAAGCTTTTATTGTTGTTCCTGATGGGATTTTCAATAGACAAAATGATGCAAAACTTCGTAAGTTTTTATTAGATGAATGTTTTATTGATGCGATAATTTCTTTACCGGAAAAAACATTTTTTACTACACCTAAAAAAACGTACATCCTTGCATTAACCAAAAAAGCTGATAGCAAAGAAGAACAAACAGACCCTGTATTTACTTATCTTGTTAGTGAAATAGGTGAAACAAGAGATGTTTATCGTTTTGATAC
>QNXT01000040.1 GCA_003973505.1 Bacteroidota bacterium | reverse complement strand
CCTTAGCAATCATATAAAATGATTTTCAGTCACTACTTATTCGAACAAATAACAAGTGTCAATCTCAACACTTATCGGCAGTAACCATAATCATAACTTTTACTTCTATTTATTTCTACACTGCAATTATAAACGCTTTTTAGTTTATACACTATGACACGACATGTCGTAATTTAATAAAACTTACTTGACACACCCCTTCCTACTGCGCGTATAAACAACAAAGCGGTACACTCATAGTATAATACTATAACAACAAACGCCTGAAGTTCAATATTCAGGCGCTTTATATTGCAAAAAAAATATGATAGTAACTATAAAGAAATCGAATCCTTTATTTCCGCCTCCAAAACTTTCGTATCTAAGCCTCGGGCACGTAGAGTGATTTGGGCGGCTGTTTCGTAACAGGGGCGTCGTTCATCCAGTTTTTCCATTAAAAAATCAGATATCTCGGCTACTTCCATTTCGGTAAACATCTCCCCTTTCTTTCGTAGAGCCATTACCCCTTTCATCACACAGCCCACTCCTGCTCGTAGATAAACAATAAGACCACTGCTTTTCATAATTTCCATATTGCGCCCCACGCAAGGCGTACCAATACCAAAGGAAACGATTTGGTTCTCCTGGCTTGCAATATGTAATAATAAGTCTTCCTCTTTTTTACGGAAATAGGATTCTCCCTTATTGGCAAAAATCTCTTGCACTTTCATTCCCTCTTGCTCTTCCAAAAAAGCGTCGGTATCAATATGTTTTAGATTCCATTTTTCAGCAATTCGTGCTGCATGCTTTTTGGTGCCGCTACCTATAAATCCTATTAAATATATATTTCTCATTATGTTCTATATAAGCACTATAACAGCAGCAGATCAATCTTAAGAATTATAGCCAGCCAGCACGTATTGATAATCCCATCCATTAAACTAAAACCAATCATCAAGCAATTTATTAGCTTCGTCCTCGAGCTTCTTCTTGGCTTTCTCCTCTTCTTCTTTTTTAAGTCGCTCCAATTCGGCTTTTTGTTTCTCGTACTCTTCTTTGGCTTTGCGTTCCAACTCGGCTTTCTGCTTAGCCATTTCTTCTTCTGCCTGCTTTTTCAAATCATCAATCTGCTTTTGCGCCTCCTCTTGCAATTGTTTTTTCACATCTTCAGCAGCCTCTTTATAGTTTAGTTCCACCTTAGGGCTCGTTGTTGTTCCCGTGATTTTAGCTTTCACATTAATTGTTTCGCCTACACTGGCATTCACTCCGGCAGCATTGGCTTGACTCACCAAACTATTAATCATACTATTGGCCGATGAGCCTAATTTCGAGCGAGGAATTTGCATATCCACATTATAAGCAATATCCTGATTCAAATAGGTTACTCCATCAATAGTCATTGGAATATCGTCTATTTCAACATTAAATGGTTTCACCAAAAGTTTACCATCGACAATCTTAAAGGGAACATCGAAAGCATTGGTAGAAATATTATTCAATTCATCATAATTCAATGATTTAGCCAACTCTGCAAAAGTCTTAGAACCTTTTATTTCCACCTTGCTCAAGCTCAACAATCCCGCAGAATTAACGCTTTCAAGAACAGGCTCCATTTTCGAGTCTAAATCAGATTTAAAGTTCATCGCAGCAGAATAACTACCATGAGCCAAGCCCATAATGGGAGCAAATTTTTGAATGGCCACAAAGGCATCATAGGATTTCTTTATATCAAAATTCTTTATCCCTAACACCATTCCTACTTTCGGCACCTTAGGATCAAGCGTACTATAATAACCACTCATTGTCAAACTTCCATTAAGCATATTCATATGAAAATTATCCAACTGAATCCGTTTTTGGGCTATTTTAAGTTTACCATACACGGTTTTCATGACCAAATCATCGTATTTCATTCTTCCCACAACCGCCTGCACTGTAAAATCAATATTTTCAGGCACTTCAACAATAGCCATATCTTCTTCAACAGCCTCAGCCGTTGTTGTATTTTCCGCATTATTGGTTTGAGCAACACTATTAGAAGATTCGTCAATGCCCATCATTTGATTAAAGTTCAAATAGTCGGCACTAACTTCCATACTTCCTTTCAAAACCCCATTATCAAGCACATAGCTCATATAGTTGCGCACACGCCCCTTGGCTTCTATGGTATTTTTATTATACGTAACCGTAAAATCAGAAAGATTAATATAACGTGGAGAAAAATCCATATTTGCTTTGGCAATATGAACACCTTCAGGCAAATCGGCATCTTTATAATCCATATTTTTTATTCGCAAACTACCCGATGCCTTGAATCGGCTATAATAGCCTCTATCCAAGTCCGATTGTTTTCCCTTAAAGGCAAGATTAGCCGTAAATAAACCACTCATTTTCATTCCCTCGTCCAATGGGTAAATTTTTTCTAAACTAGCTAAATCGAATCGCCCTTTAAACTGTGCATCAATATCTGGATCCGACATGGGTGTTCTTAATTTCAACTTAATATCCATCGGATTTTTTGCAATATTAAAATGGAATTTCTCCACATCAATTTTCATTTTATCCAAATCAGATGAAGGACTTGCAATCTTTACCAACATATTGATTTGATCCACTTTCTGTGGCAAATCGGGATATTGAAACATGGCATCTTTCACTTTTATATCAAGAGCAAAGGCAGGCATACTAAATTCATTATACACACCTTTTGCCCAACCATCCAAACTAAATTTCCCGGTGGTTTTCAAACCCTCAAAATCTGTTTTATAAATAGCAGGTATCAATGATAAAAGACTTTTGAAACTGGCCTCCAAGGCATGATATTTTAGATTCATCACAATGTTATCACCTAGCATAGCCACAAATCCGT
>QNXT01000286.1 GCA_003973505.1 Bacteroidota bacterium | reverse complement strand
TCCGATAGACGTTGTACAATAGGTTTGCCTGCAATGCTAATTAAGGGTTTGGGGATGGTCAGTGTATGAGGACGCATGCGTTTTCCCATGCCTGCCATTGGAATAATTATTTTCATATTTTTAATTTTTTATGTGCCGCAAATATGCGAATGTTTTGTTTTTGATTGTTATATAAAGATCATTTTTTATGCAAGGGCTAAAGCCCGTTTTGTCAAGATTTCATTAGGCAGGGCATTCCCTTCGATAAACTCAGGACGAGTGCCCTGTCTAATGATTGAGCTTATTATTGGGCTTTAGCCCAAACTTACAATTTTGTCATGCACTTAGAGGTTTTATAAATCCCCCTGCCTGCCGCTGTCCTTCGCACCCCCTTTTACAAAGGGGGAATTCAGATTACCTGAAGTGCGGTGACTGAGCCTGTCGAAGTCCGGTGGCTGAGCTTGTCGAAGTCCGGTGACTGAGCTTGTCGAAGTCCGGTGACTGAGCTTGTCGAAGTCAGACCCCAGTACTTCCAAACCCACCAGCACCACGCTCGGTATCATCCAAGCTCTCTACCAATTTCCAATCGGCTTGTTCATGGGAAGCAATGACCATTTGTGCAATACGGTCACCCGATTTTACGATAAAATCTTCATTCGAAAGATTGATTAAAATCACCATAATCTCACCACGGTAATCGGCATCGATGGTTCCCGGACTGTTCAAAACCGTAATTCCTTTTTTGATAGCCAAGCCACTACGAGGACGAACTTGCGCTTCATATCCCACAGGAATTTCCATAAAGAGCCCTGTTTTGATTAAGATACGCTGCATGGGCTTGATTAGAATATCCTGCTCAATAAAAGCACGAAGATCCACGCCAGCAGCAGCTTCGGTTCCATAATTTGGAACAGGATTGTTTGATTTATTTACAATTTTAATTTCCATAATAATCTCTGATTTGAGGGCAAATATATTGTTTTAGCTTATTCGATAAGTTAAGTGCTTATACCTTTTTTCAAGGATTAATTAACATTAAGTTAAATACTAAAGCTTTTTTCTTATTTTTGCTCACTTTGACAAATACAGGAAAACTAAATTTATTATTAATCAATATTTTACATTATGTTTAAAGGACATCCTAAAGGACTTATACCTGCTGCCCTAGCCAACATGGGCGAGCGATTTGGTTTTTACACTATGATGGCAATTTTGGCTTTATTTCTTGAAGCAAAATTTAATTTAGGTGGTAGTTATACCGGAGTTATTTATTCCACTTTTTATGCCCTAATCTATTTGTTATCCGTTGTTGGAGGTGTTATTGCCGATAAAACAGGAAAATACAAAGGCACCATTGTAACAGGATTGCTTGTTATGACAACAGGTTATTTTTTAATGGCTATTCCCATTGATATAACCCCTGAGAATAAAACAATACTTTTGGGCTTGACCTTATTTTCTTTATTTACCATTTCCTTTGGTAATGGTCTTTTCAAAGGAAACTTACAAGCATTGGTTGGTCAAATGTATGACAACCCAACTTATAGTAAATTGAGAGATTCTGGTTTCTCCATTTTTTATATGTTTATCAATGTAGGAGCAATATTTGCCCCATTTACTGCAGTATATGTTCGTAACTGGTGGTTAAACAAACATCATTTAGCTTATAATGCCGACCTACCTGCACTATGTCATGCGTATGTTGATAAAACCATCTCTCCTGAGGCTCAGGAAAGTCTTATGAAGATTGGTGCTGAGGTAAGTGGAAAAACTATTACAGCCGATGGTTTAGATGCATTTGTACACAATTATCTTCATGTATTTGTTACTGGATTTCATTATGCATTTGGTGTTGCAATTCTTGCCATGGGTATTTCATTTACTGTATGGATGTTAAATCGCAAAAACTTCCCTAATCCACGTAGTGCAAAACAACGTAAAGAAGATGCCGCTGCAAATAATGAAGTTGCCATGGATGTTAAAGAAGTGAAACAACGTCTTTATGCATTATTCGCAGTATTTGGTGTTGTAATTTTCTTTTGGTTTTCATTCCATCAAAACGGATTGACATTGACCTATTTCGCGCGTGATTATACGCTCTTGAAACTCGGTTCTTTTGAGCTATCGGCAGAGACATTCCAATCAATGAATCCTTTCTTTGTTGTTTTCCTAACCCCATTAGTAGTGGCTCTATTTGGTTGGTTGCGTAAAAAGGGTAAGGAGCCTTCAACACCACGAAAAATTGCCATTGGTATGGGAATCGCAAGTTTAGCTTTCTTGATTATGTCGATTGGTTCTTTAGGTTTGCCTCCATTTACAGAAATTAATCCTGCTACTGGTGGAACACCATTGCCTGAAAGTTTGAGAGTAACTCCATTCCTATTGATCTTCACCTATTTTGTGTTGACGGTTGCCGAATTATTTATTAGTCCTTTGGGAATTTCATTTGTATCTAAGGTGGCACCTCCACAATATCAAGGAATTATGCAAGGTTTATGGTTGGGAGCAACCGCTGTAGGAAACCAATTGTTATTTATCGGTGCAATATTATATCACCATATTCCTATTTGGGCTACTTGGTCGGTATTCGTTGTTGCAACAGCAATCTCCATGTTTACTATGCTATTTATGGTAAAATGGTTGGAGCGCGTTTCTGAATAGACTTTTTTAAGCTATAAACCTGAGTTCGATGTAAGCTTTGCTCACAGTTTCAGATAATTAGTTCATATACGACTCAAATTTACGATGGACTATCGAGATAATTCGAGTATATTTGGGGAAGTATATGAGCTAATTATCGAAATTTATATAAAAAAATCAATAGCAAACCATCTTCGCACTAAATACCACTCGAAATAGCCCGCTATTCCTTCGTGATA
>QNXT01000159.1 GCA_003973505.1 Bacteroidota bacterium | reverse complement strand
GGTTATACTCTGTATAGATTTGATTAAATCAGATTTAGATAAAACACTTTATGTTACACTTACAATGTTAACACTTTTTATTGCTTTAGGTGCAGTATTAAGCCTAAATATTAATGAAAGAGGAATGTTTGGCACTATATTAATAGATGGTGTATCAGTTCTTGGCCAAGTATTAATTATTGCAGGCTCTATGTTGTTTATTCCATTAGCATTAACAAAAAGAAGATTCCACGATTTTTCATATCCTGAATTTTTCTCTCTGTTCTTATTTATGGTATTTGGATTCCAATTTATGGCAGCTAGTGATAATTTAATTCTTATCTTTGTAGGTTTAGAGACAGCATCATTAGCACTATATACGCTAATTGCTATGCATAATACTCGCTTAGCTCATGAAGCTGCAATTAAGTATTTTACAATGGGTGCATTAGCTGCAGGATTCTTTGCAATGGGTGCTGCTATTATCTATGCTACTACAGGCTCTGTAGAGATAGACATAATTAGTAAAGTATTATTAAATAGAATTAATGAAGCAGAAATATTAATACCTATAATTGGTGGTGCACTATTTATGACAGTTGCAATAGGTCTTAAAGTATCTTTAATACCTTTCCATATGTGGACACCAGATGCTTACGAAGGTGCAAGTGCCCCTATGGCTGGATATATGTCTATTGTTCCAAAAATTGCTATGATGGTTGTGGCAATTAGACTATTTGGTATCTATATGGAGTTAGATATAACAATTGTAAAAACTACAATTATAGCGCTAGCAATTGTAACAACAACAGCAGCAAATATGATGGCTCTAGTGCAAAAAGATGTAAAAAGAATGCTTGCATACAGCTCTATTTCTCATGCAGGTTTTGTACTTGTAGCAATTGCTTTAGATACAACTAAGGTTTATTCATCAATTTTCCTATATTATGGACTGTTTATGTTTACTAACCTTGGTGCATTTACAATGTTATGGATTAGTCGCCATAAGTATAATATTCATCATGATAGATTCCACCACCCGTACGAAAAATTTGCAGGTATGATTAAAAAGGCTCCAATAGCAGCAGTAATTATGGCTGTGTTTATGCTTTCATTAGCTGGTGTGCCACCATTTAGTCTATTCTGGGGTAAATTGTATATTTTAAGTGCAATTGTTGACTCTGGTTACTATACAGTAGCAATTATTATGGCTCTAAATAGTGCAATTGCAGTATATTATTACTTAAAACTTATTGTTTATATGTTCTTAAAACCAGCAGAAGAGAATGCTGGTAAAGTAATATATGCAAACCGTGCATTTACACTAGAGCTTGTAATCGGTATTGCAGCATTTGTAACAATTACATCTATCTTCTACATCAACCCTCTAATGAGTTTCATAACAGATTTAGTAGGCGCTAGCGGATATTAAAAACAAAAGGAGGCTTCTTCTTGAAGCCTTTTATATAAATCTTCTAATGTACCAACTCTTTTACACTCATAATACACAGCAATACTATATTCTTTTACAGGTGCTAAAGACTTTGAGACCACTGCACAGTAACAAACCAGAATCTACGGCACTCTAAAATATCATAAATCAAAAAAATTGCTTTCAACTTAGCTAAGGCTAGGTTTTCAATCAATTTTTTTAATTTCTAATATCTTATACTATCATATTTTCGGGCTTGTTACTGTGCAGTGGTCTCATTTAGCCCATATCAATAAAAAGGAAAGATCATGTTTAGAATAATGAGAATTGTAGTAGGATTAGCTTTAATAGGATATGGTATATATAGCCATAATTATTGGTTCTTTTTAGGTATAATACCTCTAATTTCAGGCTTAGCAAACAAATGCCTAATGAACCCAGGCGCAAGTGACAGTTGCTCTAGTGGTAGTTGTGGTACAGATTCTTAAAAATAGTTTGTATTTTTTTGACAATGAAGTAAAGTTTCAGCTTTTGTAGGTAGTAAGTATTAGCATGATTTAAATTTTTGGTATTTTATTAAAATATGACTTTAATTTATCATCTTTAACTATATTACCTCCTTCTCTTTTGAAACAGTAGATTTTATCAACTTGACTTGGTAAAACTCCTAATATATCGCCATTCCACTTGATTGTAACTGGGGCATTTGATAGTAGATGAATTTTTATTCTTTTTATACCTGCTCCTGCACAATCTGTTAAGGCTATTTTTGCATGCTTGCTTCTGTATCCACCCTCTATTTTAATATTGAATTCTTTACCTTGTGGCTTAATTTGCATAGTATAATCATATTCAAAATCCGAAGATGGAATACAAGTAGAATTAAGAGGAAAGTATAGAGCCTCTAACTCTTTTGTTTTTTTTCTTCTATAGCATAGTGTTCCTATATTATGAATACTTATGCTATCAATATTTTCTAATCTCATTTTAATGGGTGGTAGAGGGTGCATATAATTTTTTTTGTTTTCACTTTGACAAGCAGTTATAGAAAAAACTAATATAGTAAGTATAAGATTAATTTTTTTCATGAAATCTCCTTTATCCATTTTAAGAAAAATTTATGATAAAGTCAATAAAAAACCTTATAAAGTAGCTATATTTATTAAATTTTAGCGATTTTGTTTGAACCCAAACTATGCAATAGAAATTACAAAACTAGCATAAGTCATTGCACCGTGGACATTTACAAATAATCATCGATTAACCTATGGGTTAAACTCAAATTATTTGCAAACACCCACGGCACAAGCACTTTATACTATTTTCATAATCCTATTGCATAATTTGGGTTGAAGCAGAAACAATACCAACCACAATGAACTTTTTGTGTTAAATCTTTTTTAGACGAATAAAATTGCCTATGCCAAATATTTGCATTATCTTTTATTTAGGAGT
>QNXT01000111.1 GCA_003973505.1 Bacteroidota bacterium | reverse complement strand
ATAAGAATCAAAATCGATAAGAAAATGATTACATATACAGCATAGGTTTGTCCGTTACCGGTATAAATCTTTCGTAGGAAACCAAATAGCGATTCCATACCCTCACCAAAGCGATTGTAATAGTGGTCCATTTTGCGTCTCAAAACAGGCTCAATAGCTCGCTCAAAAGGACGATAAAAATCAACAGCATAGGTCAAATTTTCATGAGCTTCTGGAATCTCACCTGAAGTATGAATATCTTTTGTGGTAACATAACGTGTGCTTTTACGATTCTTAAAGGTTAAGAATGTAGCTGCAAGTACAAATACTATTAGTATAGAAGTCCAAATAGGCTCCATATGTACCGTATCTCCCCATACATTACTCAATACCGTCATATTCCATTCAACATGAACACCCATAAAATCCATAGCATTGGCAATAGGTTCAAACAATAGACCAGGGAAAGCTCCCAGTACTAATAAGGAAAGTGCCAAAATAACCATAGGAATAACCATGATAGCTGGCGCTTCTTTTACATGGTCGTACTCAGGCTCTTCTTGTCCTAAGAACAAACCGAATAAGAAACGGTAACTATAAAGGAAGGCCGCAGTACTTGAAAGGAAAACCATAATTACCAAGAAGTAATTGGAACCAAAACCCGAAGTAATCAATGACTCATATAGCATCCATTTTCCCACGAAACCACCCAAAGGAGGTACACCTGCCAAGGCGATAATTGAGAATAAAGCCGCCATAAATGTCCAAGGCATTTTACGAATCAAAGCGCCAACCTCTTCCATATTGGTTGTTCCTGCCTGACGCTCCACAGCTCCCACAACCATAAACAAAGTCCCTTTGAAAATAGCATGAACCACAGCTAAGAATAGTGCAGCCATAATAGATAATGGTGTACCAATAGCCAATCCAACGATAATATATCCCAATTGGGCGATGGATGAATAAGCCAATAATCGTTTTGCATCTTTTTGAATCACAGCATAAAAAGTAGCAATTACCGAAGTAATAGCACCCAACCAGGCCAATACATTGCTAAAAATAAATGTTTGACCAATTGTTCCTTGTGCAAATACACTTACCATTAAAATTCCCATTCCGAATACACCCATTTTTGAAAGCAAACCCGAGAAGATAGCGGTAAATGCCATTGGCGAATCAGAATAAGCACGAGGTGCCCAAACGTGAAGTGGCATTACAGCACTTTTCACTCCAAAAGCCACCATAAATAAAATTCCAATTAGTGCTTGATTGCCTAGTGATAAGGTTCCAAATCCCGTAACTAAATCCGCAATTTGGAAACTACCCAAAAGGCTGTTTGAAACAAGAATGGCCATAAACATAGAGTAACCTCCGATGGCACTAAAAATCATATATTTTGTTCCAACCCTTCCTTCGGAAATACCTGCGTAAATCACAATAAGGAAAGACGACCAAGTCATAATTTCCCAGAAGATGAAAAGTGAAATCCAGTCGGTGCTGAATACAATTCCCATCATTGCCATAATGCTCAGGTTGAAATTGAAGAAGAAATATCCTAAACGATCTTTACCTTGCATAAAGGCAATAGCGTAAAGGGCAACGAAAATTGAGAGTCCAAGCACCATAGCCCCAAAAAGCCACGAATAAGCATTGATTCCCCATTGCAATTCCAAACCATTGATTGGAATGCTTAAAGTATCGGCAGGGCTAACTTGTAAAAAGAAAATAACCGCAGCGGCACCAATGGAAAGAAAACTTACGATACCACTCAAAATAGGAGTGATTCGGTTTGCAAGGAAGGCGAAAATTGCTCCTCCTAACAATATCAGTATGATTAATAATAAACTGTTCATTTTATCTATTGATTTCGAGGGTTATAAATTCGTTGATTGTAACACATTATTAATGTATCCCGCTTTATCAAGCAAAGTATCGGCGGCACTTTGGATAAATCCGGAAACAAAATCGGGATGAATACCCACTGCTATGATAACAATAGCCAATACACTCATGGCAAATATTCCACCAAAAGTAGGTTTCTGAAGAATTACATCGTTTTGAGGCTTTCCAAAATAAAGTCGGCCCATCACGCGGAAATAATATACGATTTCGATAATACTCACGATAAGTATGGTTGCCATGAGATAATAAAAACTTGCATCAGCGGTAGCCATTAGGATATACAACTTACTCCAAAATCCGGAAAATGGAGGAAGACCCACAATGGCCAAAGCACCCAAAGCAAAGAATAAGGAAACCATGGGAAGTTTTTTACCTATACCAGCCATATCTTTAATCTCTTTTGAAGGAGTATTATACACCAGGTAACTTCCCGACATGAATAAAAGTCCTTTAATAACCGCATGGTTAAACATTAGGAATAAAGCACCAAAAACAGCTTGGTTAGTTCCAATACCGAAGGCTATAAGAACAAATCCCATTTGACCAATACTCGAATAGGCAAGCATTCGTTTTAGGTTGGTTTGTTTCAAAGCGGAGATTTCAGCAATCACCATAGTAATGGCACCCATTATAATAAGGAACTCATAAGCTCCGTGAATATCAAATAAGGTAAATACCACACGAATCAAACTGTAAACACCCGCTTTCACCACAAGGGCAGCAAAGGCAACCCCAACAGGACCGGGAGCTTGAGAATAAGCATCGGGAGCCCATCCATTAAGAGGGAACATTTCAGCTTCAATACCCAAACCCACCATAAATAAGGTAAAAATGGTAATTTTCATTCCCTGTGGCACAGTATGCATACGTTGTGCAATCTCAGCCATATTCAAGGTTCCTACCTGAGTATAAAGAAGCACAATAGCCAAAAGCATCAATGCAGAAGCGAAAGAACCAATTAATAAGTATTTGAAACCAGCCTCAGCACC
>QNXT01000274.1 GCA_003973505.1 Bacteroidota bacterium | reverse complement strand
TTATCGAAATTTATATAAAAAAGTCAATAGCAAACCATCTTTGCACCAAATACCACTCGAAATAGCCCGCTATTACTTCGTGATATTTAGCAACAAATCTGGTCTGCTATTGACTTTCTGTGAGTGAAATCTTACGTCGAACTCAGGTTTATAGACATAAAAGTTCGGCTGATATAGGGTTTACATAGTACAAATCTTTTAATAATACTGTTTAGATTCAGATAATTTAAGCCATTCTAGATACTAAAGCACTTCAATAATCATCAAACCATCGCGTAAGGGGAGGAGTAAGTTTTCTACTTTTTTACAATGATGTACATAGTCGTTGAACTCTTTAATGGCCGTAGTTTCGGGGTCTTTCTTAGTATCTGTATTAAGTACTTTTCCACTCCAAAGTACATTGTCGGCAATGATAAAGCCTCCTTTACGC
Source organism: Bacteroidota bacterium (assembly GCA_003973505.1). Next base: position 2,463 of record QNXT01000274.1, on the reverse strand, counting down.
ATTTTGGGAAGTACCATATCAAAATAGTTTTTGTAATTCTTTTTATCAGCATCAATAAAAACCAAATCGAAACGAATATCCATTTTTGGGATGATTTCCAATGCATTCCCAATGAGGAAATCAATTTGGTGTTCCACTTGCGCATTTTGGAAATGACTTTTGGTAAAATCTTCCAATTCAGCGTTAATGTCGATGGTATGAATACAAGCATCGGCATCAAGTCCCTGTGCCATGGCAATGGCTGAATAACCTGTGTATGTGCCAATTTCCAGGATTTCCTTTGGACGCAACATTTTAACAATCATTTCCAAGAATTTACCTTGTAAATGTCCTGATAGCATACGGGGTCTAAGAATTTTAAGATGTGTTTCGCGTTCCAAATTTGCCAAGGCACTGCTTTGTGGTGTAGTGTGCTGCTCGGAATATTCGTTTATTTTTTCATCAATAAAATCCATATTCTTAATTGTTCTGTCCGTTGTAAATTAATAGGCTGAGTTTCTGAGGGTCAAACACTTCGTTAGCTACATCAAGTAGCTGACTAGCTGTGATGCCATCAATTTCTTTAAGTATCTGTTCAATGCTTTCTACTTTATCATAGGCCAATATGCTTTTGCCAATGGAAAGCAATTCATTTACATTTGATTCCTGACTTATGGCAATTTGTCCAATCATTTGTTGTTTGGCTCGTTGCAGTTGTAGGCTTCCTAATTTCTGCTCACGAAGTTTTTTCAGTTCTTTATAAGCAAGACTTATGGTTTTCTGTAAATAGCCAAAATCGGTTCCCAAATAAATGGATACTATGCCTGTATCAGAATATTGTGTATAGTTTGACTCAATATTATAACAAAATCCGTACTTCTCGCGAATGCCCATATTGAGGCGTGTATTGAGCCCGGGTCCTCCCAAAACATTATTTAGCAATATTAATGGCGCTCGTTTAGCATCTTGTCGGCTATAAGCTTCGTTGGCAATGATGCAATGGGCTTGATACATTCCCTTATCAAAGCTTTTACTCTTTGGTTTATAATTTGAGAAGGCTTCTCTTTTAAAGCTTCTGGGGTTTGCTTTTGCATGTCCAAAATACTTTTCAGCCAGGCGAACCAATTTATTAAAATCAATATCTCCTACGGAGCAAATAACCGTTTCTTCGGTATTGAAAGTACGTTTGATAAATCGAAAGATATTCTGACGCGTAAAATTGCGTACCTGCTCTTTGGTTCCTAAAATATTTCGTCCCAATGAATGACCTTCGAAAACCAAATCTTCTATTTCATCAAATATTTCCTCAGCAGGATTATCACGATAGGAGTTAATCTCATCAATCACCACTTCCTTTTCTTTTTCTATTTCTGCCTTTGGGAAGATGGAACGCAAGCTTATATCAGCAAAAAGCTCGATACTTCGTTCGTAATAAGGCTTTAGAAAGGAAGCGTAGATGCACGTCTCCTCTTTGGTGGTATATGCATTCAACTCGCCACCCACATTCTCCAAACGACTTAAGATGTGATATGCCTTGCGCTTTTGTGTGCCTTTAAAGATAGTATGCTCAATAAAATGGGCGATACCTTGTTCGTTTTCCGTTTCATCACGAGAACCAGTATTGATGATAACACCGCAATGGGCCACCTGATTATTCACATGTTTGTGAATAATACGTATTCCATTACTTAAGGTATGCCTTTGATATTCCATTTGGATAAAAATTTTGACAAAAGTAAAGTTTTGTGAGTTTGGATTGACAGTGTTGTTTAAAAATTAAAACCTCCGGTTTTTGGAGAACCGGAGGAAAAAATAATTAATCACTAATTAATAAAATTGAGGTAGGAGTAAATGTATTACACAATTGGGTTCTCTGTCCCAATTGCAAGGCAAATATAACTAAAAATAATAAATCATTTAAACCAAAAAAATCCACAATCGATTTATTTTTTGTGATAAATCAATTGTGGATTTTAAGTAGATTTTAATGGTTATTAGTTTTTAATAAATTTACCAAAATATAGATTGTTATCGGTTTGTAATTCAATAAAATAAATTCCATTGCTCAGGTCGGATATAGGGATGTTTAAGTCCGAAGTGTTTTGCATGTTTACTGTTTTTACCATAGCTCCCATACTATTGATAATTTTTATATTAACATTTTGATATACTAAATCAGACATGTCAATATGTATTTTATCGCTTGCGGGATTAGGATAAACCTTTAACTGATTCTGTGCTTTGTCTTTTTTATCAATACTATTTGCATAAGCATAAGTAACCGACTCCCATAATGATCTTCCGTAGGTAGCCGCTCTAATTTTATTACCTGGATAATAAATTTCCAATTCTTTGACAATTACATTTGGTAAATTCTTCATAAAAGGTACCCAACGTTTTAGATTATCATCACGATAATAAACGCCCACATCGGTTCCGATATAAATTCCATTTGCCGAATTTTTTTCATATACAATACAGTTA
>QNXT01000275.1 GCA_003973505.1 Bacteroidota bacterium | reverse complement strand
AAATCGGGGGTAATCACGGAAGTGGCAGCAATTCTGGCGTTTTCTGCTATTCAAAATAATGATAAAGTAGGCGTTATTTTCTTCAGTAATAAAGTAGAACGTTTTATTGCTCCGGCAAAAGGACGTACTCATATTTTGCGCATTATTCGTGAGATGATTAATTTCAAAGCTGAAGAAAAAGGAACAAATATTGAAGAAGCACTCCGCTATTTGACCAATGCTGTGAAGAAAAAATGTACCGCATTTATTCTTTCCGACTTTATGGATGTTGATTTTAGTAAAGCCTTGCGCATTGCCTCTCGAAAGCACGATTTGGGTGCTATTCGCATTTATGACGAACGCGAGACAGAGCTTCCCAATATTGGCCTAGTAAAACTGCTCGACTCCGAATCTGGAAAAGAACATTGGGTGGATACTACCGATGCTCGTGTGCGAGAAAACTACCGTCAACACTATTTGCAACATGTGCAATTAACAAACAAATTATTGCGCTCGGCAGGTGTCGATTCGGTAGAAATAAATACGCAGGACGATTATGTAAAACCATTATTGAAATTATTCAAAATGAGAGAAAGTAGATATTAATTTCTCAGATGTTTACAAAAATGAAAATGATAAATAGAAATATAAAACACTGGAGAAGCACGCTACTAAGAATAACAATACTCTTGATTATTCTTTCTGGCTATTCCCTCGGTCATGCTCAAAATTTATTCAATGCGCCTGAAATAAGTGCAAAAATGAGTATTGACACCAATAGTATTCAAATTGGTGAGCAAACCAATATTCATTTACAGCTTACTAGCCCTGAGAATATCAAGATTCATTGGCCTATCATTCAGGATACTTTGACTAAAAATATTGAGGTTATACACAACTCCGTGATTGACACCGTTTTTAATAAAGACAAAAAAACAATCACACTAAAACAGGACATCACCATAAGCTCGTTTGATAGTGGGTATTTTGCCATTCCACCATTCTATTTTATGTATGGAAACGATAGCACACCAAATTTTGTTGAGAGTAATGCCCTATTGCTTCATGTACAAGATGTGAAAATTGATTTGAAAGGGGAAATTAAAGACATCAAGCCCATCTTGGATGAGCCTTGGACTTTCAAAGAAATTCTTCCATACATACTTATAGGTTTGGGTATTATAATTGCCATTGCATTGATTATCTACATTATTCAACGCAGAAAGCAAAATAAACCCTTATTCAAAATGCCTGAAAAACCAAAAATTCCTGCTCATATTTTAGCACTGCAAAAACTAAAGCAACTACAGGATAAAAAACTGTGGCAGACAGGAAGTGTTAAGGATTTTTATTCGGAGTTAACAGACATCCTTCGCGAGTATATGGAAGGTCAATTGCATTTTGATGCTATGGAAATGATTAGCGCTGAAATCATTGATGAGTTGAAATCGAAGAAAATTGATGATAGTTTGATTAAGGAAACTCAGGATGTGCTTCAAACTGCTGATTTGGTAAAATTTGCCAAAATAGAGCCTCTAGCTGACGAAAATGATCGGGCACTTAATTGGGGCTTCCATTTTGTGGAAGCTACAAAACCATCAGAGGCAGCTAAAAAGGAAGATAAAAATAATGTTGAACCCTCAAAATCTAACGCCTTATGATTTACTATTTAAAGAGTTTGACATTTGCACAACCCTATTGGTTTCTACTTTTCGCACTGATTCCGCTGTTTATTTTTCTTTACATAAAAAGAAGAAACAAACAAAAGCCAAGCATACAAATGTCGAGCATGGCGTGGTTGGAACATAATCCCGTAAAGAGTCTTCGTCAAAAGTTATTATTTCTGCCATTCAGCTTACGTATGTTAGCCTTTGCTTTTCTGATTATTGTAATGGCAAGACCTCAATCGGCTTTACAACGCAAAAAAGTAAACATTGAGGGCATTGATATCATTATGGCTTTAGACGTTTCGGGAAGTATGCGTGCCATGGACTTGAAACCAAACCGTTTGGAAGCTGCAAAAAAAGTAGCACAAACATTTATCGACGGACGTCAAAACGACCGCATTGGACTGGTAGTCTTCAGTGGTGAAGCCTTTACACAATGCCCACTCACCACCGACCATAAGGTTTTGAAAGACCTTTTCAAACCTATAAAAAGTGGTATGATTGAGGATGGGACAGCCATTGGTGATGGATTGGCAACAGCCATAAACCGAATAAAAGATAGTAAAGCCATCAGTCGGGTAATTATTCTATTAACCGATGGAGTCCAAAATAGTGGTTCCATTGATCCTGTGTCAGCTGCTGAGATCGCAAAATCTTATGGAATACGTATTTACACCATTGGTGTTGGAAGTAAAGGAACTGCACCAATGCCTGTGCAAACCGCTTATGGCACTCAGGTAGTGAATATGCCTGTGGAAATCGATGAGGATATCCTTAAAAAAGTTGCTAATACCACTGATGGAAAATATTTTAGAGCCACAAGTAATAAAAATTTAGAAAAAGTTTATCAAGAGATCGACCAATTGGAAAAATCAAAAATTGACGTAGATATTTTTCAAAATAAATACGAAGAATTTCTTCCTTTTGCCTTGATTGCTTTAGGTATTTTTCTTTTAGAAATTTTGTTGAGAATGAGCATTTTTAGAACAAAACCTTAGCATAAACCAATGAAATAATACAATACTATGAAGATATTTCAATTTCAAAACGATATATATTTATACGGTTTGCTCGCCATTCCTGTATTTATCTTGATATGGGTTATTCTAAGACGTAGTTACCGTAATGAGATTGCAAAATTTGGTAATAGCAATCTTGTACAAAAGCTTATGCCACAAGTTTCTTCTTCAAAAAAGAATTGGAAATTCAGCTTATTATTATTTGCCTTTGCAAGTATGATTATCACT
>QNXT01000061.1 GCA_003973505.1 Bacteroidota bacterium | reverse complement strand
GCTTCCCTTCCTTGACTCGAATCGGCCACCGCAGCAAATTCTCTGTATGCCAAAGAATCTTCCCCTTTATTATAATAAGTCTTAGCAATGATTAGTTTGGCTTCAACCCGAGTTGATTGGTCAATATCAGAAATCGTTAATACATCATTTGCGGCAACAAAAGCACTATCAATATCTTCTAAATTCCAGTAGCAACGCATAATTCCAATTCGAGCATCTTGATTTACATTTTTATATTCTGTAACATCTTTCAATCGTTTGAAAGCCTCTAAAGCGGCTCGATAATCTTTATATTTTTCATAATTGATATAGGCCACTTTCTGCAACGCCTTCTCTGTAAATTCAGACACCGGCTGATCAATAAGTACCTGATAATGTTTCAAAGCATCGGCATATTTACCTGCTCTAAATTCGCAATCAGCCATATAAAAATTAGCATCGCTTACAAAGAAACCATCTGGAAAATCACGAAGATATTTAGTAAATTCTTTGGTTGATTTATCGCAATCACCCTTCATATAAATGTTCTCCGCAGCAAAATATACAATGGAATCTTCCTCCGAACGGGTGTATTTAATTCCCTGTCCCTTAAGCCATGCCAAGAACACATCCACATTTCCATTTTGGGTATAAATACCCTTTAATATTTTAATCGCCTCTTTGGACTCCTTAGAGCCCTTATACTTTTGGTTAACCTCTTTTAAGGTTAGAATGGCATTCGGCTCATCATCCATATTGATATACACCGAACCCAAATCGAGCATAGCACGCTTCACAAAACTACGATCGGCAGGATATGTTTCTATCACATGCTTATAATGCTTCACGGCATTAGGATAATCCTTCATATTACGAAAATAAGTACTTGCCATTAAATACTCAGCATTTCCTGCATAATAGGATTCAGGATAATCGGTTAACAATTGCTGAAGAGATGAATACGATTCAGCACGTTTGAATAGCGCGTAATCAATATCTTTCTTTCCTATGGCAATGGCTTTATCATAATAAGTAATCGCCCTTTCAAATTCCCGATTTATAAAAAAGCAATCTGCAATTCGATTATAGGCATCATTCACATAATCCGACTGCGTATCTTTTTCATTCATAACAAACAATCGGAAACTCTTTTTGGCATCTTCATATCGCTGCTGCTTAAAATAAGCATATCCTATATTATAATTGGCTTCCTGATAAATGGGCATTGAAAATGCTCCGGGACTAGTTATAAATTCCTCATAAGATTTGATGGATTCCGGATAATTACCCAAGCGGTAATAAGCCTCTGCACGCCAAAACATCGATTCGGCAGTATATTGTCGTACTTGATTTATTTTAATGGACTTATCAAATAAGGCAATGGACTCCTGATATTTATTATCATTAAATAATTCGACACCTCGCGCATACACAATTCGATGATAAGCCACCATCAGTTCAGGTGATTTATTATCAATTTGCTCAATGGAGTTCATAGCCTCTTCATAATTTCGAGTTGATAGATACATCTTTGTAAGATACTCCATGGCCTCGGTTCGATGTTCCGAATTGGGATAATTATCCACATAGTTTCGGAAGGCAGTTATAGCTTGATTATATGGATTATAAGCCAATTCGTAGGATAGCTTCGCAAAATTAAATAAGGCATCCTCCGTAATGCTTGCATCCTTATTGATGGTATAGGCATATTGGAACGAATTGAGCGCATATCGGGGTTTATCCACCTTCAAATAACAAAATGCAAGATGGTAATTTGCATTTTGCGCCAAGGTGTCGCTACCAATACTCAATGTTTTGAAATAATGAATTGCCTTTTCATAATTACCCGTTTTATAGTATGAATACGCCATTTGATAACGACTACCTTCGCTGGCTGTGCTGCCCGACAATTCGTAATACTGATCTAAATAAGGAATGGCTTTTTCATATTCGCCCTTATGATAATAGGCCTCCCCAATCAAACGCGCAATCTCAGGCTTTCTGCTTTCCGTTGATTTTTCCAATAAAGTAGGAGCTATTTCTAAAAGTTTATCGTAATTTTCTTGTAGGTAATAAATATGAGTAATATAATAAGGTATAATGGGCTTAAATGATTCATTCTCTTTCAAAGATAAAAAACCTTTTAAGGCCGTGGAATAATTACCTTCTGTGTACGAAATATGTGAATAATAATAGGTTGCAGGATCACGATATTTACTATCATCCTTATTTAATAATTCATAAAAAAACTTTTTCGACTCGGCCAATTTTCCTAATCGGAAATAAGAATAGCCCGATTTAAAATTAAACTCATCACGATCTTCGGACGATAAATCATAAATATCCACCTCCTTAAATGACTTTATCACACGACGATAAGCTTTTTTGCGAAACTGAAATTTCCCCAATTGAAAATAGATGTATTTGATATGGGTGCTTTCTGAGTGTTCAGCAATAAAATCCTGAAGCAAAATTTCGGCATTATTATTAAATAGCGCTACCGCACAAATAGCATTATAATACTCAGCATTGATGCGCATATTGGAATACGGATCATGAATATGATCAATTGTTTCCTGAAAACGCTTTTGAGCACTCCCATAGAGTTCCTTATTAAATAGCGCCAAAGCATCTTGATAAGATGCCTCGGGATTTTCATAAACCATTGTCTTCTGTGCATTTGCCACTCCCACAAATAGCATCATAAACACACTGAGCAATAAGATTTTATTTTTGATTTTTCTCATATTAAACACCTATTTTATATAGCAACTAAAAGTACATTGAATATGCCCCTTTAACTTTCGTCAAAAGCCAAACTTTTCAACAAAAGAAACTTAAAAACTCCCTAAGAATTCCTGTGATTAAACCATCCCTATTTCAACGCCCAAATCATAATTATAGTGTATTACACACTTAAATTAAGTTACCACCCATCTTCAAACATCATTTATCAATTAAACAGTTAAACAATTCAACAATTTATTGACGATTAACGATCTACAATTTACGATTGCCCCCTTTAACAACACAATAACTCATCAACACATCAACACATTAACTCAACAATTTATTTACGATTGACGATTTACAATTTACGATTTGCCCTTCAACAACACAATAACTCAATAAATCATAACACATTATCTCATCAACTCATCAACACACTAACACACCAACACACTAACACACCAACACATTAACTCCCCAAATCAACACCTCAACAAAAGAATCCTCCCCCAAGCAACTTAATAATAGTATATTTGTCCTAGTTTTGAAAAGAGCCTTTTTTCATTCTCTGAAAACACGGAAAATTTGATAAATGGCGAATTTTAATTTTATTCTATACGATTAGATACACACAATAAGACATTATATGAACTTTCGATTTATACTCTTTAGCCTATTCTTTTTATTTTCATTCCAAGCGTTACACGCAGCATTGGTAAAGCAAAATGATGCTGAACTTATTGCAAAGCATTTCTATTGGGAACGCGTAAATGCCACTCAAGACCTAAGCCTTCAAGACATTCAAACAGAATCGGTTATAAAAGTATTACGAAACAATAAAGTAATCATTTACCATTTCAATTTCAAAAACCAAGGCTTTGTAAGTGTTGCTGCCGATGACCTAGCCTACCCTATTTTAGCCTATGATTTTAACAATCATATAAGCCAGGAAAATATTCCAACAAATTATACTGCCTGGATGAATCATCGAGCTGATGAAATTCTAAAAATCAGCAAAAATGCGTCCTCCACAAAGGGAAATGCAAATCCTGAATGGACTCGTTTATTAAATACTGCGAATCTCGAAGTCTTTAGTGGAAAATCGGTAGAACCACTAATTAAAGCCAAATGGAATCAAGA
>QNXT01000322.1 GCA_003973505.1 Bacteroidota bacterium | reverse complement strand
CTATTCTAACTTATAGAAAATCAATACCATTCTAAATAACTTCTAAATAGGCTCTAAATAAGGAGTTTATAATAATTATCATATTGTCGGGTGAACTAATGTTCATAATATTGCAATTCAAGTAAACGAATACTGAAATGTAATAAAGCTTATAATTATGAGAGTTTTACAAAACATATTTTACTTCTACTACGATGGTTTTCGGAGTATGAAGGTGGGGAAACAGCTTTGGTTGATTATTCTTATAAAGCTGTTTGTGATGTTTGCCATTTTAAAGATTTTCTTTTTTCAGGATTTCTTAGGCTCACGTTTTAGCACCGATCAACAAAAAAGCGATTATGTAATTGAACAATTAACAAAAACAAATAATTAAAAACAGATATAATGGGACACATTGACTTATCATTAGTGGATTGGTCGAGGGCACAGTTTGCGTTAACAGCGCTTTATCATTGGCTCTTTGTACCGCTCACTTTGGGTATTACCTTTTTTCTCGCAATCACCGAAACGATTTATGTGAAAACAGGGAATCCCGAGTGGAAAAAAATCACCAAATTCTGGATGACTTTATTCGGAATTAATTTTGCCATTGGGGTGGCAACGGGTATTATTCTAGAATTTGAATTTGGTACCAATTGGAGTAATTACTCATGGTTTGTGGGTGATATCTTTGGTGCGCCACTGGCTATTGAGGGCATTATGGCTTTCTTTATGGAGTCGGTTTTTATAGCCGTTATGTTTTTTGGTTGGGATAAGGTGAGCAAAGGCTTTCATCTTACGGCTACTTGGTTAACAGCCATAGGCTCAAACTTATCTGCCGTGTGGATTTTGGTTGCCAATGGCTGGATGCAAAATCCCATTGCCATGCACTTTAACCCCGATACAGCCCGAATGGAAATGGCCGATTTTTGGGCGGTCTTTTTCAATCCCAATGCCATTAATAAATTCTTGCATACCATTTATTCCTCTTATATTTTGGCAGCGGCCTTTGTTGTAGGAATCAGTGCTTGGTATTTATTGAAAAACCGAGATCATCAGGTGGCGAAAAAAAGTATTGTTGTGGCTTCCATTTTTGGTTTAGTTTTTTCCATAATGACTATAGTTACAGGCGATGGTTCGGCCAAGCAAGTGGCTAAAACCCAGCCTATGAAGTTGGCTGCCATGGAAGGTTTATATTATGGAACCGACCATGCTCCATTGATTGCCATGGGGGTGATTAAAGGCGAAGCGAAATCGGAAGAACAAGCGCATGATGATTTTGATTTGAAATTTGAAATTCCAAGTGCGTTATCGTACCTTGCTTATAGCGACTTTGGAGCTTTTGTTCCTGGTGTACACGACTTAGTGCACGGAAATCCTGAGCATGGAATTATGTCAGCCAAAGAAAAGATTAAGCGTGGCAAAGTAGCCCGAACCGCTTTGATGGATTATAAAGCTGCTAAGGATGCCGGTGATACGGAAAAAGCGGCAAGTTTATTAAAGCATTTTGAAGACGATGAATGGCTCGAAACGTATTTTAAGTATTTCGGATATAGCTATTTCGATGATCCACACGACTTGATTCCTCCGGTGCCTTTAACTTTTTATTCCTTTCATATTATGGTGCTTGCCGGAGGTTATCTACTGATGGTATTTGCAGTATTGCTTTTCTTGGCTTATAAAAACCATTTGGAGAAATTCCGATGGATTTTATGGGCTGTTATATTGGGTATGCCTGCTGCATGGATGGCTACCGAAAGTGGTTGGATTGTGGCCGAAGTAGGTCGTCAACCTTGGGTTGTTCAAGATTTGATGCCTACCATGGTGGCCGTGTCAAATATCAATACGGCGAGTGTGCAAATTACTTTCGCAATGTTCTTTATCGTGTTTACCGGTTTATTGATTGCCGAGATAAAGATTATGCTTAAACAAATAAAATTAGGACCAAATAAAGGAGGACATTAAGATGTTTGAATCATTAGATTATAGTTTTTTGCAGCATTATTGGTATGCGATAAATGCCTTATTGGCTGCGCTTTTGGTATTCTTGCTTTTTGTTCAAGGCGGCCAAATGTTGATTTATAAAATTGGTAAAACCGAAATGGAGCAATCCATGATTGTGAATACCATCGGACGAAAATGGGAGATTACTTTTAGTACCTTAGTAACCTTTGGAGGTGCGTTTTTTGCTTCTTTCCCATTATTTTATGCTACCAGCTTTGGAGGAGCTTATTGGGTGTGGATGATTATTCTATTTTCCTTTATCATCCAAGCAGTCTCTTACGAATACCGTTCAAAACCCAATAACTTTTTTGGGAAGAAAACCTATGATGGCTTTTTGTTTGTCAATGGATTAATAGCCACAATTTTCCTCGGAACAGCCGTAGCTACTTTCTTTACAGGCTCGCCATTTCATATTGATAATATGAACCATTCCTTTTGGGATACTCCTTGGCGAGGATTGGAATTAGCTTTGGATTTTACAAATTATAATACCTATATCAATCTATCGCTAGGTTTGGCTGTGTTCTTTTTGTCACGCGTATTGGCCAATATGTATTTTCTCAATTCCATTGAAAATGATGCCATTGCCCGGCGGGCAAAAAAATCAATTGTTTATAATGCCATTCCGTTTGTAGTTTTCTTCCTATTCTTTTTTATCAATATTTTATTGAAGGATGGTTTTGCTGTTGATCCTAAAACGGGACTAGTAAGTATGGAAAGCTATAAGTACCTCCATAATATGTTGGCTATGCCATTGGTTATGGTGCCGCTTTTAATCGGCGTGGTACTGATTCTTGCTTCTATTATTCGGGTAACTTTCTTCTTCGAAAAATGTAAAGAAAAAGTGATTTGGAAAGCAGGAATAGGAACTGTTTTGGTGGTTTTCAATTTATTGCTTTTGGCCGGATTTAATAATACCGCTTTTTATCCATCGACTACCGATTTGCA
>QNXT01000147.1 GCA_003973505.1 Bacteroidota bacterium | reverse complement strand
TCATATACGACTCAAATTTACGATGGACTATCGAGATAATTCGAGTATATTTGGGGAAGTATATGGGCTAATTATCGAAATTTATATAAAAAAGTCAATAGCAAACCATCTTCGCACTAAATACCACTCGAAATAGCCCGCTATTACTTTGTGATATTTAGCAACAAATCTGGTCTGCTATTGACTTTCTGTGAGTGAAATCTTACGTCGAACTCAGGTTATTACAATAGATGAAATTCAAAACAGAATTTTCACCATACGTGGTTATCAGGTGATGTTGGATTCTGATTTAGCTACTATATATGGAGTTAGTGTGAAAAGGTTCAATGAACAAGTAAAACGAAATAGTAAACGTTTTCCTTTACACTTCTGCTTTCAACTTAATAATGTTGAAGTAGAAAACTTGAGGTCGCAAATTGCGACCTCAAGTTCCCACGGTGGTAGACGGTATAATCCTTATGTTTTTACCGAGCAAGGTGTAGCCATGCTTTCAGCAGTATTGCGTAGTGAAAGAGCAATTCAGGGGAGTATTTAAATTATACTTACTTCCATCAATTCGATAAAACTTTGACTCTGATATTACTGATTTAGGCTGATCTGTTTCATTATTTTCATAGAAAATAATGAAACAATCTTCTACTTGGATAATAATAACTTAAAGACAAACAAAATGACAAGTGAATATTTATATAGTGATTTAACTAAAATCATACTAAGGGCTTATTATAATACCTATAATAAATTAGGGTATGGTTTTTTAGAGAGTGTATATCAAAATGCAATGATGTTAGAATTAAAGAAGCAAGGACTTCATTGTGAAAAAGAGACTGCTATTAATGTGTATTATGATAATCAGATTGTTGGGAGTTTCTTTGCCGATATTATTGTTGAAAATAAAGTTATTCTCGAATTAAAAGCGGTTTCTATATTGATACCAAAATATGAAGTTCAGCTGGTTAATTACCTAAAAGGAACAGGGCTTAAAGTTGGCTTACTATTAAACTTCGGCCATGAACCTGATGCTAGACGAAAAGTTTGGTTATGATAATTCGTTGGTTAGTAGTCTGCTTTTCAAAACAATAGAGTAGTCAAATTCTTTGTTTTGCGAAGCAAAATAAAGAATAAAATCAGTTCTCATCAGAATAAATCAGAGTCGAAAAATAATACTATAATAAGTATCAAACCTGCTCTGTATAACTACTTTTATTGCAACTGTCTACCCTGTTTGAATATGTTTGAAGATGGAACTTTCCTTTTGATGCTTTGCATCAATATGGCAGAAATTTGACTCTGATTTTACTGATTTAGGCTGATCTGCTTCATTATTTTCATAGAAAATAATGAAACAACTTTATACTTGAAGATCATTTGGCTTAAACTCTTTGTTTTGCTAAGCAAAATAAAGAATAAAATCAGTTTTAATCAGTATAATCAGAGTCGAAAAATAATACTATACTAAGTATCAATCCTGTTCTGTGTAACCACTTTTATTGCAACTGTCTACCCTGTTTGAATATGTTTGAAGATGGAACTTTTCTTTTGATGCTTTGCATCAATAGGCAGGAAATTGACTCTGACCTGCCTATGTCGGCAGACAGGTTTTACTGATCTAGGCTGATCTGCTTCATTATTTTCGTAGAAAATAATGAAACAACTTTACATAGAGGGACATTCTTTTCAAATTCTTTGTTTTGCGAAGCAAAATAAAGAATAGAATCAGTTCTCATCAGAATAATCAGAGTCAAAAAAATAAGGATGTAATGAAATCTAAATATGCCCCTGCAATATACCCACCAATTGATTGGCAGGAATCACACCTGCTTGTCGAAATAATTGTTTTCCTTGTTTGAAAATCATAATGGTAGGCACACTGCCAATTCCCCATTTCTGTGCAATGGCAGGGTTTTTATCTACATCAATTTTCAAAATCCGAACCTGATCGCCCAATTGTTTACTCACATCTTTAAGTATCGGCCCCATCATTTTGCAAGGCTGACACCATTCGGCACTAAAATCTAAAAGTACCGGTTTATCTCCATTTATTATATCGTTAAATTTACTCATAATTTGTCATTTTTGATTAATTGCACATGCACTATCGAATTCTATGCCGTAGCATTTCGACTGACAATTTATCAGTTAATTATTGGAGAGCCTAAAAACGATTTGGGTTATTTCTTTGTGTTTCTCTGTGTCTTCTTTGAGCAACTTTGTGTTAGAGCTCACTGAAGTTAAGTAAACTGTTTTACAAAAAAAGAAAAGTAGACACAAGTTTTAATAATGAGTTATAACTATTTCTTCCGAATTCCATGAGTGTCCAACTCAATCAATCGTTGCTTATAAAGTGAACCGATGGCTTTTTTAAATGCTTTTTTGCTAATGCCAAAAGTAGCCGAGATTTCCTCTGGACTGCTTTTGTCGGTTAAGGCCAAAAAACCTCCTTCATCTTCAATTTTTTGGAGAATGGTTTTCGAAACGGAATCAATGCGCTCATAACCTTCTTTTTGCAAGCTTACATCAATCTTATCGTCATCGCGCAAATTCTTGATATAGGCTTTTCGCTTATCTCCAATATGGATATCCCCAAAAATCTCATTCTTATAAATCAATCCCCAATGCGTTTCATTGATTATAACTTTATATCCTAGGTCGGTGCGTTGAGCTACAATGATTTCCACTTCTTCACCTTGTTCAAATGGGGGAGGCGTTTCATCTAAAAATTGATCCAATTTTGCGGAAGCGGCCACGCGATCCGTGTCTAAATCCAGATACACAAACACCACATAAGTATTGCCTTCAAGCATTTTCATCTTTTGCTCACGAAAGGGAACAAATAAATCTTTCATCAATCCCCAATCTAAGAATGCGCCAAACTTATTGACATGTACCACCTTCATAGCTCCAAATTGACCCACCATGGCGTAAGGTTTTTCCGAAGTGGC
>QNXT01000169.1 GCA_003973505.1 Bacteroidota bacterium | reverse complement strand
ATTGACTTTTTTATATAAATTTCGATAATTAGCCCATATACTTCCCCAAATATACTCGAATTATCTCGATAGTCCATCGTAAATTTGAGTCGTATATGAACTAATTATCTGAAACTGTGAGCAAAGCTTACATCGAACTCAGGTTAATACATTTAGAATTGGTGTAAAATCAAAAATTATACCACCTTATTATTTGTAGATTATATTGCTTTCTTCTACCAAGTTGGCTCCCAAATAGGAGAGGAAAATCTGTACTACGGCAACGGTGTCTTTTTCGCAATAGGTTTTAATACGCTCCAAATCTTTATCTTTCCAATATACCGACCAAACTTCGCTGCCATCAATATCATCCTTTGGAGTAGGAATGTCAAAAATAGCCGTGAGCAAATCCAAGGATGTATAATTCTTATAATCACCAAATTTCCATAATTCCATGGTGTCCAAATGGCGAATATCCCATGGTTTTTTACCTGCCATATCTAGAATATTTGGAAGTTTTATTCGGTTCACTAGCATCCTCCGAGCGATATATGGAAAGTCAAATTCTTTAGCATTATGACCACATAAAAGATGGTCTTTGGTGTTAAAATACTTTTGCAATAGTTGGGAAAAATCCTCAAGAAGTGCTTTTTCATCATCCCCATAATAGGACTTTACGCGCAATTCTTCATTATGAAAAAAAGCTACCGAAATACAGACTATTTTGCCAAATTCAGCATAAATTCCTGCTCGTGGATAAATACTTTTGGCTGTTTCTTTTTCGTTTTTAATTAGGAATTTAGCTTTTTTATCCCAAAGTTCTTTAAATCGACTAGGTAGTTTTGTGTATGATGGATAAGCAGGTACGGTCTCGATGTCCAGAAAAAGAATTTTATTGATTTCAATTTGATCAAGCATAGCATTTAGTTTTGGGTAAAGTTAGAAAAAAAGATTCAATTAATATTTAATTAACATGAAATATCCAAATTGGGCAATTATAAACTCAAATATTATTGTATTTTTGTTGCCCATTAAAACGAAAATTTAATTTTATAAAAACATTAATATTATGGCAAAAGTTAAAGTAGCAATTAACGGATTTGGTCGTATTGGACGAATCACTTACCGTGCTCTTTTAAAGAAAGAAAATGTAGAGGTTGTAGCATTTAATGACCTAACAGATCCTAAAACATTAGCTCACTTATTTAAGTACGATTCAGTACATGGAAAATTTGATGGTACTGTGGGGGTTGATGGTGATAAATTAGTTATCAATGGTAACGCAATTCGTGTTTATTCAGAACGCAATCCTGCTGACCTTCCTTGGGGAGATTTAGGAGTTGATATAGTAGTTGAGTGTACCGGAATTTTCCGCAAGCGTGAGCAATTGAATATGCACCTTGAGGCTGGTGCAAAGAAAGTAGTTTTAAGTGTGCCTTCAGCTGCTGCTGATGATGTGGATAAGACCATCGTTTTAGGAGTAAATGATGATACTTTAACTGCTGATGATAAGTTGGTTTCAAATGCAAGTTGTACAACCAATTGTCTTTCTCCAATTGCAAAAGTATTACATGATAATTTCAAGATTAAAAGTGGTTTGATGAATACCATTCACTCATACACTAACGATCAAATTATCTTAGATTCACCACATAAGGACTTGCGTCGTGCTCGTGCTGCTGCAGTTTCAATTATCCCAACAAGTACAGGTGCTGCCAAAGCTATTGGTTTGGTTATTCCTGAGTTGGATGGTGTACTTCATGGTTTAGCTATGCGTGTTCCTACTCCTGATGGATCTGTAGTTGATTTAACTTGTGAGTTGGAAAAAGTTCCTACTGTTGAAGAGATTAATGCTGCAATGAAAGCTGCTGCTGAAGGTCCAATGAAAGGAATTCTTGAGTATAACACCGATCCTATCGTAAGTGTTGATATCGTTGGAAATACACATTCATCTATTTTCGATTCGGAATTGACTATGGTAAAAGGAAACATCGTTAAGGTGGTTTCTTGGTACGATAACGAGGCTGGTTATTCAAACCGTCTTGCTGATATGGTTGAAAAAATGGCTAGTTTGTAAGCTGTTTATTTGATATAATTAGAAGCCCCATTTGCTTTTGCAAGTGGGGCTTTTTTTATAAGATTCGATTTTACTGATTAGACCAGGGAAATCTTCAAACAATATGTATTCACCTGATTACTATGGTAAACTAATTCCCTCCGTCAGCTAACGGAAATGTCAAAGTATTGTAATGTTAAATATCATCCTTATTTGAAAGAATATCCAATGCCGCTTGCGAAATAAAAGCTGTTCCCTTATAAAGGGCACTTTCGTTGATTGTCATTTTGCTATTATGCAAAGGAAACAAAGGGTCATTTGTGGGCATAGTGCCAAGCAATGCAAAGCAGGATGGTATCTTCTGAGAAATATGTCCGAAGTCTTCACCTCCCATGGTAACAATATTGTCTAAAACATTTTTTTCTTGAAAGATTTTTATTGCTGACTGTTTGACTAGGGCAGCTAAATCGGGATTGTTTTCCGTTACGGGGTAGCTTGAAGTTAATACAAACTCAATTTTCGTATCATACATCAATTCAAAAGCTTTGCATTTTTTCTGAATTAGGTGAATTACCTCTTGATGAATTTTTTCATTTAATGCTCGTATGGTTCCTGTTAAAACCACTTCATCGGCAATAATATTCTCAGAAACGCCCCCGTTTATCGTTGTTACACTTATTAACCTGAGTTCGACGTAAGATTTCACTCACAGAAAGTCAATAGCAGACCAGATTTGTTACTAAATATCACGAAGTAATAGTGGGCTATTTCGAGTGGTATTTGGTGCAAAGATGGTTTGCTATTGACTTTTTTATATAAATTTCGATAATTAGCCCATATACTTCCCCAAATATACTCGAATTATCTCGATAGTCCATCGTAAATTTGAGTCGTATATGAACTAATTATC
>QNXT01000212.1 GCA_003973505.1 Bacteroidota bacterium | reverse complement strand
AACCTATATTATGGGTAAAGAAGAAATTGGACTTGGAGCAACGAATACACTACTCAATAAACATAGTGGTGTTTTAGGTGTGTCTGGTGTTTCATCCGATATGCGTGAAGTAGAAGAAGCTGCAGAAGCTGGAAATGAACGCGCCAAATTAGCTTTGGATATGTATCAATATCGAGTTAAAAAATACATTGGTTCTTATACTGCTGCCATGGGTGGAGTAGATGTTATTGTTTTTACGGGTGGAATTGGTGAAAATGCCGACGAAATGCGTAAAAATATAGTATCAAACTTTGAATACTTAGGTTTAGAATTCGATGATAGTAAAAACAAAGGAGTTCGTGGAAAAGAAGTAGAACTTACAAAGGATTCTTCAAAAGTAAAAGTTTGGATTGTACCAACAGATGAAGAGCTTGTAATTGCTCGTGATACTTATGAGTTGGTGAATAAGAATTAATGACTAAACAGTATATTCTATTCTAAATAGAATCAAGTAAATAAAAAAGGCTCTCCAAGTTTATAATTTGGAGAGCCTTTTTTATAACTTCAACTGTCAGGCTTTTATAGAACTACTATTTTACCCATTCCTTAACCTCTTCTGGTGTAGGATTTTTCAGGTCTAACTTCATTTTCTTACGTAGTCCACATAATTGCCCATGCAATTTATTTGGATTTTGCTCTTTCAATACCTCCAAAGTATTTACGCCCGCTTTGCGTAAAACAGCTACCCACTCTTGTGGAATACCCACGGCTACAAACTCTGCGTCAGTAGTCATTTCTGGTTTCTTCTCTGGACGCATTTGTGGGAATAATAAAACTTCTTGAATAGAATCATTATTGGTCATAAACATTACCAAACGATCGATACCAATTCCCATTCCTGATGTAGGAGGCATACCATATTCCAAAGCACGAAGGAAGTCGTGATCGATAAACATGGCTTCATCATCCCCTTTTTCAGATAAGCGTAATTGCTCTTCGAAACGCTCCTTTTGATCGATAGGGTCGTTAAGCTCGGTATAGGCATTAGCCAATTCTTTACCATTTACAAACAATTCGAAACGCTCGGTTAATTCCGGATTATCTCGGTGCTTTTTACATAGTGGCGACATTTCCACTGGGTAATCCGTAATGAAAGTGGGTTGAATATAATTATGCTCACATTTTTCTCCGAAAATCTCATCAATTAATTTCCCTTTTCCCATGCTTGCATCTACTTCAATGCCCAATTTAATAGCTACTTCGCGTATTTCCTCTTCACTCATTCCATTCAGGTCATATCCAGTATGGTCTTTAATGGCGGTCAACATAGGTACTCGGGCAAAAGGAGCTTTAAAACTCACTTCATTATCCCCATATTTTACCGTAGTGCTTCCATTAATATCCATGGCCACCTTCTCCAACATTTTTTCTGTGAAATCCATCATCCAATGGTAGTCTTTATAGGCTACATAAATCTCCATCACAGTAAACTCCGGATTGTGGGTGCGATCCATTCCCTCATTACGGAAATCTTTTGCAAACTCATATACTCCTTCGTAACCTCCAACAATTAATCGTTTTAAGTAAAGTTC
Organism: Bacteroidota bacterium; assembly: GCA_003973505.1. Next base: position 1,391 of record QNXT01000212.1, on the reverse strand, counting down.
GTTGGCAATACGGAGGTATAATGGCATATTCAATGCATTATGATGGGTGATAAACGGACGAGCTGCTGCACCTCCAGGAATAGGTTGTAGGATAGGAGTTTCTACTTCCAAATAATTGTGTTGATTAAAGTATTCGCGCATGGAATTTATCACTTTCGAACGGCGAATAAATGTTTCACGAACATCAGCATTCACAATCAAATCCACATAACGCTGACGATAACGTTGCTCAGGATCCGAAAAAGCATCATAGGTTTTTCCGTCTTTTTCTTTTACCACAGGAAGCGGACGAAGTGCTTTGCTCAATAAAGTGAGCTCGGTAACATGAATGGAAATTTCACCCATTTTTGTTGTGAAAACATAACCTTTAACACCAACAATATCACCAATATCCATTAGCTTTTTATAAACGGTATTATATAGGGTTTTGTCCTCGCCAGGGCAGATAGAGTCACGCTTTAAGTAAATTTGAATACGTCCTTTTTCGTCTTGAATTTCGGCAAAGCTTGCTGCTCCCATAATTCGACGACTCATAATACGACCTGCAATACTTACCTCTTTGTACTTTTCCTCATTATTTGGAAAGTTCTCAATAATATCTGTAGTAGTGGCGGTTACCTTAAACTCCTCAGGGGGATAAGGATTAATACCTAACTTATATAATTCTTTTAGCGAATTTCTTCTAACTAATTCTTGTTCTGTTAATTCCATCATTGTATAAAAAATTTTGGCAAAGATACTATTAAACGCTTGATTGTTGAATTGAAAGCGTCGTTTTTTTAAGAATAATTCGAATTCGCTCTTGTTTGTGATTATTGCCTCACAGCAGATATGGGGATACAATGAAATTTATGTCAAATTTAGGTTAATAGCTTTTCCCTATCTTTGCGCATCATTTTAGAGAAAAAGAATATGTCCAAACCACTTATTTTAGTAACCAATGACGACGGGATATCAGCACCGGGAATTCGTAAGCTAATCCAGTTGATGCAACAATTGGGAGATGTTGTAGTAGTTGCTCCTGATGGTCCGCAATCGGCAATGAGTCATGCAATTACCATTAAATATCCTTTGGTGTATCAGGAAATAACGATTTCGGATTCGTATAAAGAATATAGTTTGAATGGTACGCCTGTTGATTGTATAAAATTTGGTTTGCATAGACTTTTGGAGCGCAAGCCCGATTTGATTGTTTCGGGAATCAATCACGGTTCCAACGCTTCCATAAACATTATCTATAGTGGTACAATGGGGGCAGCCTTGGAAGGAGCTATGGGTGGGATTCCCTCCATTGGTTTTTCAATTTTAGATTATAGTCACAATGCCGATTTTAGTCGTAGCGAAAGTCATATTTTGCGTATTGCTAAGCAGGTAATGGAAAAAGGTTTGGA
>QNXT01000312.1 GCA_003973505.1 Bacteroidota bacterium | reverse complement strand
ATTTAGGAAACAATTGCCTTAATAGTTTATAGGTAGAGCGTCCTTCCCTACCAAATCCTAAAATTAAAACACTTCGATTATCAATAAATGCGCTAATTTTTTGAGCTATTTCCTTCATCCTTAATTAATAAATTCTTTTCTGATTAGTTCTTCAAACTCTTTTTCTAAAAAGTGTTCTGTTTCAATCGTTTTAAGCAATTTTTCACGATTTACCGATTTGCATATCACACCTTGTTTAGTATCCATAAACCTTTTTAATAAAAAGGGCATTTCGGCATCAAGATATTGAGCTTTCGACAAACAAAGTGCTGCATTTACTTCATCCACTGTTCCCACGCACTCAAAGGGTTTTACTTCGGCTATGCCTGTCAACTCATCAAAGTAACCCAATAATGATTCGTCATTCAAAAGATTTTTTCCAAATATTTTTTCCAAAACAGCAGGCTCAATAAATGGGGATAAAATAATAAATGTAAAGAGGCATTTCGAACATGCTCCGCACCAAATATTTTGTTTACTACCAGCATTGCATGATTTGAAATCGTAGAAATACTGCGGACTTTTAGCAAACAAACTTGCTATTTGAAACTCACTGATGGGGCGTAACAAACTAAAATACTGTATATCCGGACTTATAAATTCGTGAACATAATTCCTAAAATCACTTTCAAACTCATAAGATTTTGAATACTGATGATTCACATCGGTTCCGATTACGGTAGATTCGTTGGCACTACTCTCATTCGACAAAGCAATATATTTTTTCTTTGCCAAGGAGGCAGAAAGCACAGTAATAAATCCAAGTAAAGCCGAAAAAGGAGTATGCCCATTCAAAAAGCCCTGTTTGTTCAGGTCTAATAATTTTTGATCCAAAAAGCGCTTTATTATAATGGTTTTATCCTCAAAACCTGCAATATTAGCTGTTGCAACACTTGCTCCTCGCGGATTCATAATCAATGCCAGATTATCACCTTTCCGATTTTTCAGCAATTCCAAACTAACCACACTATCTTTTCCTCCTCCCACTGGAATAATACAATCTTCGGTTAAGTTTAATGATTGAGCTGAATAAACACGTGAAGATTCACAAACAATCTCCACAAAATCATTCATATTAGTATCAATATCATTAAGATAAAAGAACTCTCCCAAACCATGAAAATAGATTTTTTCCCAAAAGGCAATTTGTTTTTCATTCAAATAAAAATCTCTTATCACAATTTTCGTAGGACAAATAGCCTTCCAATAACTGATAAGCTCAATCATACCGATATGAAAAATAAGCCATTCGATATAATCTTTCGAAAGATGTTTATGATTCAAAAATGGGGTTTTAGGGATTAAAATTTTGGGGTTAAACTGTACAAAATCGTCAATTCTAAAATGAAAAACAATTTGTAATTCCGTTTCTAAAAAATCATAGTCAAAACCCTCGTAAACAAACTCCTGATAGGTATTTCGTAAGTCGTTAAACTTTTCTTGATTGTGTTGCAATTGCATTATTTATCGTCTCGCTTTTGGTACATAAATTCTTGCTACCTTTGTATGCGCAAATGTACTGATTTAGTATTATAAAAGGAAGATTAATATATGGCACAGATAAATAAAATATTAGATTTTAAGCCTACAGGATTAGAAATCAAAAAAGGACGATTGTTATTATCCGAGCCTTTCCTTAAAGACTATTTTTTTAAGCGTTGCGTAATACTGATGCTCGACCACAACGAACATGGCTCTATGGGTATGATTATCAGTCGAGAAACAGAATACAAAATCAGCGATTTGGTTGATGGTTTTCCCGACTTCGATTCCAAAGTACATCTTGGCGGCCCTGTACAAACAGAGAATATTTTTATTCTTCACCAAAAAGGCGAACTCATTAATGGTAGTCAGGAAATCCTTCCTGGTTTATATTGGGGTGGCGATTTTGAGCAAATTAAAGAAATGATTTCTTTGGGCGTTCTAAAAAATACCGATCTGCGTTTCTATCTTGGTTATTCGGGTTGGGCGAAAGGACAATTGGAAAACGAATTGAAAGAAAATTCGTGGATTGTTGCCGAATCCAAAAACGACTATATTTTTGCAAAACAGCCAAAAGACCTTTGGAAAGAAATTCTAAAACTTTATGGCAACGATTATGAAATGTGGCTAAACTTCCCTGTTGACCCACAGTCAAATTAAGCATAAGAATGAACACTATTGATTATCACAGCTTTGTTCATGATTATAATATTCTAATTTACATAGCATTATCATTCTTTCTTTTTGCCATTTTATCTTTCGAATTAATTCCTAAAAAACGATTTAGTGTATTATTTCTTTTTTTAGGAAGCTTGAGTTTATTTAGCTATATGGCAGCGGTTTACCCATTTTTGCATGTATGGGACGAACAATTTCATGCTTTGGTAGCCAAAAATATGATGCAACATCCATTTATTCCCTCATTGATGTACCAACCCGAACTCACAGTTGATTCAAGTTGGGCTTCCACCGATATTTGGCTGCATAAACAGCCCTTTTTTCTTTGGCAAATGGCTTTAAGCATGAAACTTTTTGGGGTAAATACTTTTGCACTACGTATTCCTAGCATATTAATGACTTCACTCCTACCCATTTTGATTTACCGAATCGGGAAAATTGTACTAAATAAAAGTCTTGGTTTCTATGCTGCATTTTTATTTCTAACATCCAGCTTTTTACTGCAACTTGTTCCGGGCATACTCAATACCGACCATAACGATGTTGCCTTTATTTTTTATGTAACAGCAAGTTTTTGGGCTTGGTTTGAATATCAAAACTCTAAGAATAAATACTGGCTTATAGCCATCGGTCTTTTTAGTGGCATTGCCATTCTTACAAAATGGTTGGTAGGCCTTATTGTGTACGCAGGTTGGGGATTGAATATCATATTCGATAAAAACAAAAGAACAGATATACAGCAATATTTTCAACTACTGAAAAGCCTTATTATCA
>QNXT01000295.1 GCA_003973505.1 Bacteroidota bacterium | reverse complement strand
CCATGTTCAAACGATGACCAATGCGGGGAAATACCCCATTATGGTAGGTAATGCTTGCTTAACGAATAAGTTTGACCAGCCTGTTTGTTTTGGTGAAGCCCTTTTGCGTGCACGCAATAAAGGAGCCATTGCTTATATTGGCGCAAGTGATAACACCCTTTGGGATGAAGATTATTATTGGGCCGTTGGTGTGGGTGCTATTTCAGCAAATCCTACCTATGCATCAACCACATCCGGATTATACGATTTAATTTTTCATACCCATGGTGAAGCTCATTCTGATTGGGCATTGACGGCTTATCAGTATTTACAAGCAGGAAATTTGGCGGTAACCCAAGGTGGTAGCAATGCACAACGATATTGGGAACTTTACCATCTTATGGGCGACCCTTCATTAATGCCTTATCGCACGGTACCCACAACAATGACGGTTTCTTATAATCCCATTATTCCCATTGGTATCAATTATTTTAATGTAATAACAGAGCCTTACGCTTTGGTTGCTATTTCTCAAAACGATTCCCTTATAGCTTCCGCTTTTGCCGATTCATTGGGTGCAGCCACACTACATTTTGACCCATTTACCCAAGCAGGAACCGTTGATGTGGTTGTTACAGCAAGTCAAAAACAACCTTTCTTTGGTACAACAACAGCCGCTCCTTTAACAGGGCCATATATTATTTATAATAATCATCAAATTATTGATAATAGCCAAAATGCTAATGGATTAGCTGAAAATGGCGAACATATAAAACTAGATATTTCATTGAACAATATTAGCAGCTTTCTTACAGATAGTGTAGTTGCTTATTTGCAAACCAATGATACAATGGTTCAAATAACCGATAGTATGGAGTTTTTAGGGCATTTTGCAGCAAATGATACACTTTCATTCGATAGCATTTTTGCATTTGATGTGGTAAATAATGCTGTAGATGGCCATAAAGTTATGTTTAACATCAAGGTGATTGACAGCTTAAATAACGTTTGGAACTCCATTTTTTATGTTCCACTCTATGCACCTAAAATTGCTATAAATCAAGCAAAAGTGGTTGATTCACAATATGGAAATGGAAACGGAAAACTTGATGCTGGTGAGACTGTTGAATTGTGGATCGATTTGGCAAATACTGGTAGTATCACCTCAACAAATACACTTTGCAATTTGCAAACCAGCTATTCCGGCGTAAGCATTGCAAATAGCAACTTCACCATTGACAGTCTAAAAGTTGACTCCAATAGGTTTGCTAAATTTAATCTCACCATTGATAATAGCTTCCAAATTGGAGATATCATTCGTTTCGATTTTGATTTTTATTCCAATGGCTTTGTGGGAGCAAAACAATTTACATTGGTGGTTGGCAGTGTGGATGAAGATTTTGAAACGGGCGATTTCAGTAAATTTATTTGGAAAAGCAATAACTCAAACCCATGGATTATCAGCCAGGATGTGGTATATGAGGGCAGCTATTCATCTCGCTCCGATTCCATTCAAGATAACGACACTTCTTCTTTAATGATCACATTGAATGTACTTTCTGATGATAGTATTCATTTTTATAAACGGATTTCCAGTGAGCCCTATTACGATGGCTTGGTTTTCTATATTGATGGTTTTCAGAAAGGGCGTTGGACAGGTGCTGGAAATTGGACAAAGGAGTCATTTCCTTTGAAACAAGGATTACACACGCTCCGCTGGTCATATATTAAAGATTCTTACTACGGTCAAAATCTTGATGCGGCATTTTTGGATAATATTGAATTTCCACCAACCGATGCTTGGACCAATGTGGAAAATGCTAAAACAGACTTAAGCGACATAAAACTTATGCCAAACCCTGCCACCAACTACAGTATGCTGAGCTTCAAACTTGAGTCGGAAAACAATGCAAATATTGTTTTATACGATAGTAAGGGTCAGGTAGTACGCATAATTAAAAGCAATATGCACCTCAGCGGACAAAAACAACAATTAAAAATCAATACACAAGATTTGGGCTCGGGAATTTACTTTATTGGCATTCAGGCCGGTGAGCAGCGTTGGTTTAAGAAATTGATTGTTTTATAACTGAAGTTTCGCACCCTTACTATTTAACTCATATCGTAGGGCAAACATCTAAATTCTACTAAAAGTCATTTGTTATTTAATCTAAGGTCTAGAAATATTAATTCTATAATACCATCCATTTTACCAAATCGACACCTGTCTCCCGAAGGTAGAGACAGTCTCCAAAGTGCAGTTCATTATTAATACACTTAACTATTATAAATTCTGAGTAAGCCATCTTCCCTCGTCATCTGACAGAGGGACTTCCTATAATCACACCTATCTACTTGAATTACTGGAAAAACCAACTCCCCCTTTTTCAAAAGGGGGGTGCGAAGGAATTGTGGGCAGCAGGGGGATTTTTTTTGGAAAGGTATTTGATTTTAATTCAATCCCCCTGCCAACGCACAAATCTACCCGCCCCCCTTCTCCAAGGGGGATATCTTCAAAAATACATTTATTTACTTGAATATTAGGTTAAATGGGTTCTCTATATAAGCTAACAGAAGTCTTAAATATTCCGAAGTTTTCACAGATTAAGATACGTTTACCCTAACTCAAATACCAGATTATCTGATAATTATATTTGAAATAAATATATTTGTAAAGCCTGTCTCTACCTCTGAAACCTGTGTTCCGAAGGTAGAGGCAGTTGCCGAAAGGCAAGCTTAGTGTCTTGGTGGCATGATACTGAACATTAGCCACAAAGGCACGAAGACTCTAAGAAACACTAAGGCTAAAAGAACGTCTATTGGAATTACTCGAGCATTAGATTTCAATATTTTGGGCTCTTTCTCACGAAAAAGAAAGCCTGCAATATCATCAAAAATCTAAGCATATTTTTATTTAGCTTTGTTTCTTATAAATATGCATTTAAAATGAGTAACAAAAAGCAACAGTTTCTAATAGAAAGCGAGAAAAAAGCCTTTGATTT
>QNXT01000069.1 GCA_003973505.1 Bacteroidota bacterium | reverse complement strand
TTTTTCTTTTCAGTATCTCAATAAATTCTTTTGCTCAATCATACCGTTTTGGACAAGGATGGAGTGTTGGAGGTCAAGTGGGGTTTACTAAATTTCATGGCGATTTGAGTGATGCAGGTACAAGCTTTTTGAATAAAACGCCGTTTAGCTCGTTTTTTTATACCGAAAGACGTTTTGCAGGAGCTTTTGTTGTAGATAAATCATTTTCTCCTTATTGGGGTATTCGGGGAATGCTTTTTAGTGGAATGCTTGAGAGTAGTCAGAAAGATGCAAATGCCTATTTTGAGGCTCGCTATTTTGACTATACCTTATCGCTTACCTTAGATTTTACAAATATTTTTCTTGGTACCAATTGGGATCGTGATTATCAAATATATGGTTTTATTGGAATGGGACTGAGTCACTCTAATACCCTGAAGTATGATATGACTACAGGGAAAATAATTAGTGGGAGAGAGGGACAGAAAAATATGGTTGAGTCGGTTGGCCCCATTGGAATAGGCTTTAGTTTGTTTTCTACTCAAGTTGTAAGTATTAATTTTGAAAGCAGTTTGCATATCGTACATACCAACAAATTGGATAGAACACCAGTGAAAGACACGAAGTTCGAATCCGTTGGTTTTATATCTATAGGGGTCGTTTATCATTTCTTACCCAGCGATGCAGCTGTGGGGCATAAAAACCCTTATACAGGACGAAGTACGGACCCTGCTATTCAGGAGTTTAATAAACGCCGACGTGTTGTGATGCGTACAAATAGAAACCATAAAGCTTTCAAAAAGCGTCACTATAAAAGACGATAATATATTCAAAAGAAAAAGCTTCTCTGACCTATGTCAAAGAAGCTTTTTTATATTTCTCTTCTGTATTTACGATTTATCCATTCATCGAGATTAGGAATTCTTCGTTGGTACGAGTGTTCTTAATCTGAGTTTTTAGAAACTCGATTGCTTCTACAGGATTCATATCGGCAAGGTGATTTCTTAAAATCCAAAGACGTTGTAATACATCTTTGTCTAATAATAAATCGTCGCGGCGTGTACTTGAAGCTACAATATCAATGGCAGGATAGATTCTTTTATTGGATAGTTTTCGATCCAATTGCAATTCCATATTACCTGTTCCCTTAAATTCTTCAAAGATTACCTCATCCATTTTTGAGCCAGTTTCAGTAAGGGCTGTAGCAATAATGGTAAGGGAACCGCCATTCTCTATTTGACGAGCAGCACCGAAGAAACGTTTTGGCTTTTGCAATGCTGATGCTTCAACACCACCTGAAAGTACTTTTCCTGATGATGGAGAAACGGTGTTGTATGCACGAGCTAAACGAGTAATTGAATCCAAAAGAATAACTACATCGTGACCACTTTCTGTAAGTCGTTTTGCTTTTTCCAAAACCAAATTGGCAATTTTTACGTGGCGGCTGGCTGGCTCATCAAAGGTTGATGAAATCACCTCAGCATTTACGCTTCGTTGCATATCAGTAACCTCCTCAGGACGTTCGTCGATTAATAAGATAATCAAATACGCTTCTGGGTGGTTTGCTGCAATAGCGTTCGCTATTTCTTTTAATAAAACCGTTTTACCTGTTTTTGGCTGGGCAACGATTAATCCACGTTGTCCTTTTCCAATGGGGGCAAATAAATCAATTAAACGGGTAGAAATAGATGACTTTTCATGTCCTGTAAGATTAAATTTCTTTTCAGGAAATAAGGGTGTCAAGAAATCGAAAGGAATACGGTCGCGGATTTGGTCCGGATCTTTTCCATTGATTTTCTCCACTTTAATTAAAGGGAAATATTTCTCTCCTTCTTTTGGAGGGCGAATGGTTCCTTTTACGGTATCACCTGTTTTCAATCCAAATAATTTAATCTGAGATTGTGATACATATATATCATCAGGTGAGTTTAAGTAATTATAATCTGATGAACGTAAAAAGCCATAGTTGTCGGGCATAATTTCCAATACTCCGGCACTTGATGATATTCCTTCGAAATCATTCAAATAATTATACTCTTCTTTCTTTGCTTTACGATTTGCGTTATAAGTATTTTTATCTGCAGGGCGTGGGTTTGGACGATTGCTCTTATCTTGAGGTCTTTTATTATCACGATTTTCTCGTGGATTAGGCCTGTTTACAGCTTCTTTATTTGTTGCTTCAGGCTTAGTAAATTCCCTATTTGGAGTGCTGTCAGCCTGTTTGGGTGTATTTTCTGTTCTGTCCACATTTTGATTTGCTTCAGCTTTTTGCTGAGCCAATCGCTCTGCTCTTGGTCTTGGCATAGGCCTTGGAGCTCTAGTTAAGCGCTCTTCTCTTGGATTTTCCTCCTTCTTCGTATTGTCGAAACGACTGCTACTTGTTGCTGGTCTGCTTTCAGTTCGCCCTTCCGTACTACTGAATATCGATTTCTGATTCGACTTGGAATCCTGAGATCTTTCCCCTCTGGGCATTTCTCGACGCTTGGGTTCAGGAGTTTTATAATTGGGTTTTGCCTCAGCTGTTTCATATTTAGGCTTCTCTTCAGCATTCTCATCAGTCTTGTTTTCTGATCTTTTATTTTGTTGAACAGGCCTTACTCTACGACGACGATGTTGTTCTTTCTTTTCGTTTTGTATCATCTCCTGGCTTGGGTTCTCAGCTTGATGATCTAAGATTCGTAAAATCAAATCTTCTTTTTTCACGTTAGTTATTCGCTTAAGCTTTAGTTCGCTAGCAATTTCTTTTAATTCAGGCAAACGTTTGCCTTTTAATCCATTAAGATCGTACATTTGTTTCTTTTGATTTAATATATTTCAAAAATAACTTTGGAATATTATAGAGCAGGAGATAAATTGATTAATAATTTCTCTGGAAAATAGACATTATTGTACTTAACAATGTCTGTTTCTTTGTTAATTTGATTGCAAATATAATATAAATTAAACAAAAGCCAAGTATTAAAGGATTTTGATCTTTTATTTTTAATCTTTCTTAAAATAAATGCTTCGTTATATTTTGTAAAGTGTTGAAATTTATAATTTTATAGAAATTCTGTATAAACATCCATATTGTGATTATCAGCTAGTTAGATATTGATAGAGAGCGCTTTTGGAAAGTTTGCCAAAGTATTTTGAATTGTTTCGCATAAAAAAAGTGATACTTTTCGGTATCACTTTTTAATTAGAGATTAAATATTGTTAGATTACCTTGATAATAAAGTAATTCTTCTTTCCTTTTTGAACCAAGATGTA
>QNXT01000323.1 GCA_003973505.1 Bacteroidota bacterium | reverse complement strand
AAAAAAAAACAGGATAATCATAAGATATTTGTATAAAAAGTATTAACTTTACGCATTATTAATATTTAAAATTAAAATTATGTCAGGAATTTTTGACTTATTACAAGGTCCTATGGGACAAATTATTATGCAAGGCGCGAGTTCGCAACTCGGCTTGGATTCAAACAAAACACAATCGGCTATGAGTGCTGCTATTCCTATGTTAATGGGTGCATTAAAAAGACAAGCAAGCAATCCCGATACAGCATCAGGTTTATTTAATGCTTTAAGGAGTAAACATGATGGAAGTATATTAGACAATGTTATGGATATTTTCGGTGGTGGTAATGTCAATGAAGACGTTGTTCAGGACGGCGATAAAATTTTAGGTCATGTTTTAGGTGGCAAAAAAGAAGTTGTAGCCGAAGTTTTAAGTAAACAAAAAGGTATTGATATAGGTTCTGCCATGAATATCTTAAAAATGGCTGCACCTTTGGTTATGGGTATGTTAGGAAGACAAACCAGACAAACCAATGTGTCTAATCCGACAGATTTGACCAATATTATCGGTAATATGCTGGGTGGTCATAAAGAAGCTGTCCAACACAGTAGTTTTATTGAAAGCATTCTAGATGCTGACAATGATGGCAGTATTATAGATGATTTATTCAATATGGGTAAAAAATTCTTTGGCAGATAAAAAGTCGTTTTAAAGTCTTTAAAAATAACCTGTTTATTCATTAAGCAGGTTTTTTTAGATTTATACTATAATGATATGTCATTTTAAAAACAACAAGTGTCGAGTTAAAAATCGCCATCTTATTAAAGTATAAAAGTAACATTTTGTAATTTTAATCGTTACTATGAAAAAAATATATATTTATGAAAAAATTACTCTTATTATTTATCGGATTGGTATTGATGACATCTTGTCAAATGACTGAAGAAGTGACTTTTGATAAAAACGGCAGTGGTACTTATAGTTTAAATGTTGATATGGGGCAAATGATGAGTATGATGAAAGGAATGGATAAGGGAAAAGAAAATGACAGTTTAAAAGTTGACAAAAAACCGGAGAAGAAAGATACTATTATTTCGGTTGCCGATATTCTTGAAAAAAATAAAGACAGCCTTAAAAACTTATCCAAAGAAGAAAAGGAAGCTTTGTATGCTCTAAAAGATGCCAAAATTCATATCGATTTAGATGAAGCTAAAGGAAAAATGTTGATGCAATACATTATTCCTTTTAATAATGTCAATGACTTGTCAAATGTTAATGATAAATTGAAAAAATTAAATTCATTAAACAAAAAGAAAAAGAATAATATTGACGATTTAGAAAAATCAATGCCAGATGCAAAAGTACAATATACATTTAACAAACATAAGTTTCGTCGTATAGTTACGCCGGCAGCAAAACCAAAAGAAAAAGATTCCGTTAAAAAGGATGATGCCAAAATGCAACAAATGTTGGGGATGTTTAAGTATAAATTAGTTTATCATTTTCCATATAGAATAAAATCTGTAAGTTATAAAGATGCTTTGTTGACCGCCGATGGCAAAACTTTAATTATTGACATGCCGATGGATAAATTGGTTGAGAATCCTAAACTTTTAGATTTTGAAGTAAAATTTGAATAATCTAAGACCGTTGCAAAACTCATTATTTTTAAAGCCATTCATCAAGAAAGTATTGATAAACAAGAGCGAATTATTAGAAAAGGGTGAGTTTTCGGGATATGAAAGTTTTACGTTATTTTTTTTGTTTATTTTTGACAAAAATTAACAACAAAAACAAATATAATGAAAAAAATTACCTTAGTAAGTTTATTACTATTATTAACACAAACGATAACTTCGCAAACAATAACCACATTTTCCACCGGATATACTTCCCTTTACGGAGTTGCTGTAAATTCAAACAATGAGGTTTTTGTATCTGAACACGATACAGGTAAGGTTTATAGTATAGATAATACAGGCACTGCAACTGAATACGCATCAACCGGAGGTGGTTATGCAAATAATATTGCTTTTGACAGTAATGATGTCCTATTTATTACAGAACCTTTTATGAGTAAAATATTTATAAAAAATTCTGCAAATCCGGCAACGATTTATGTTGATATCAGTGATGCCCCAAATAGTTTGGCTTTTGATGATAATGGCAATTTATATTTTTCTACAATTACCAAAGTTGTTAAGGTTAACCATACTGATTTATCTTTAACGGATTACGTATCTTCTTTTACTTATGCCGAAGGAATAGCTTTTGATAGTTCAGGCAATTTATATATAGCTGACAGGAATGGTAGTAAACTATTTAAATATGATGGAAATACACTTACAGAAATTGCCAATAATATTGATGGCATTAGAGGAGTTGCTGTTGCTCCGGACGATACCGTGTATTTTACCAAGTATAATTCTTGGCCCGGAGAAAATAAAATTTTGAAATATGACCCTGTTACAAATACCGTTACAGATTATGTAACTACAAATTTAGATGTTCCCCGGCATTTGGCTATTGATAATTCAGGGAATATGTATGTTACTAATTTAGGTAATAACACGGTTATTAAAATTCACGATAATTCACTATTACCTGTTAATGTTTATATTCCTGATGCTAATTTTAAAAATGCATTGCTGAGCAATTCTAATATCAACACAAACGGCGATACAGAAATCCAATTTACAGAAGCCGCTGCATATACAGGTAGTATTGATGTTTCTAATATGAATATATCTGATTTAACTGGAATTGAAGCCTTTACTGAAATAATAGAATTAAATTGTTCAGCAAATCTTTTAACAAGCTTGGATGTAACACATAATACGCAGTTAAGATCATTGTCTTGTTATAATTTTCTTTCCTCTACAATTAGAATTTCAAATTTGGACGTGTCAAACAATACCTTGTTGACAAATTTAAATTGTCGTTATAATAACCTTTCCAGTTTGGATGTGTCAAATAGTACCCAGTTGACAAATTTAGATTGTCGTTATAATAATC
>QNXT01000092.1 GCA_003973505.1 Bacteroidota bacterium | reverse complement strand
GATTTCAAATCGTCCTTTGTAATAAGTTTTCCAAATTGATAATGTACACGACCTTTCTCACCCATCAATCCATTGAACATACTATTGAAGTCATCCATTGGACCTTTTTCGTACTTACCAGTATTAGCAATTGTTACAAGTTCATTTACCTTGCTTGTATCACAAGGATCAAACTCATAACTAATGGCTACAGGTAGAATATTCAATTCGCCAAAATTTTCGACAAAAGGCTTATCGCTCGACATTTGGAACATCTTTAATAATCCTGGTTGGGTAAAATCATTACCATCTTTTGTACGTCCTTCACGACAAGCAATCCAAATAGAGGTATCATTAAGTTTTAGTAAAAGGCGAATATAAGCAGACAGCTTTTTGGAACTCTCTAACATTTCCTGTACACCCAAACCTCGCTTCACTATGAAGCTCTTATTCACGCGAGCCATATCTCGAACCCATGGAATTGCAAGCAAATTATCACCAATGGCAATAGCGGTGGAACGGAATTCCTCAACATTATTCTCATACAAAACCAAATTCAGAAATGCTGCATCTAAAACAATATTTCGGTGATTGGTAAGATATAAATATGATTTTTTATAGTCAACATTCTCAATTCCTCCAACACTAATACGCTCAACACTTACTTCTCGGATTTTCTTTATTACATTAATAATAAAGTTTAACTGAAAGTCTTCAACCGACTTAAAGGCTAACAAATAAGGTGGCACTTCTTCATCACGAATGTTGCCATCAAGCAAAAACCGCACAATCCTTCTCATTTCAGGCTCATACGCCAACTCTTTAATAACCGTATCAAAGTCGTTATTGTCGTAAAACCTAATATCTGAAAAATCCATAATCTATTTGCTCCAATTTCCTAAAATATTATTAACCCTTATTTGAAGAAACACAAAAGTAAAAAAATAATGCATAGTTATCCCTATTTTTTACTCTAATTTTGTTAATTAGTCTTAATGGGCTGTTATAAGCATTGTTCTAACAAATTATTGTTTCTTTGTAAACCAAATAATGGATATATATGATTCAATATAACACTTTATTCGTTGAAGATATTGCTAAACTTCGGCTTAAACTTTTGCACTTATCAAAAAAGCATGAAGTATTTAGCATTTTAGACTCCAATGATTGGCCAAATGATCAATACCACACTTATGACCTATTAGCCGCTTTTGGATCAGCAAATGATCTAGCTAGAGATTCACAAACATCTTCATTCCAAAAACTTCGTAATGAATACAATAAGCATCACGATTGGATATTTGCATGCCTTTCTTACGACTTAAAAAACGAGCTCGAAGATTTGCATTCAGCCAATTTTGACGCCATTGAATTTCCAAATATTCAATTCTTTACTCCAAAATACCTTTTTCTACTTAAAGGAAATAAGCTCGATATTCTTATTCATAAAACCTGTATAAACAATCCGGGAATTATTACCGAAATTGAATCTGTATTTTCAGAAAAAGCAATAGATAAAAACTTTAGCCCCAAACAAAATTCAATTATTAAGCACCGAATAAATAAAGAACAATATATCGAAGCCTTATCAAAAATAAAGCAGCATATCAAAAGAGGAGATATTTACGAACTTAATTATTGTCAGGAATTTTACGTTGAGAATATTGAAATTGAACCATCTGCAATATTTAAAAAACTAATTGATAAATCCCCTACTCCATTTTCGGCCTTTGTACGTTTCAACGACCTTTATATTTTAAGCGCAAGTCCTGAGCGATTTCTAAAAAAAGAAGGCTCACAAATTATTTCCCAACCTATAAAAGGTACTGCACGGCGTCATGCTGATAAAACGATGGATGCAGAAGCTAAAATACAATTGCAAAATGATATAAAAGAACGCGCTGAAAACATTATGATTGTAGATTTGGTACGTAATGATTTGGCGCATACGGCAAAAAAAGGTAGTGTAAAAGTTCAGGAGCTTTGCGAAATATATAGCTTCAAACAAGTTCATCAAATGATTTCCTCTATTAGCTGCCAGTTGGATGATAACTACGACTTATTCGACACCTTAGAACAATGTTTTCCTATGGGCTCAATGACGGGTGCGCCCAAATATCGAGCTATGGAACTTATTGAAAAATATGAATTTACAAAAAGAGGAATCTATTCGGGTGCCATTGGCTATATCTCTCCCGAGGGTGATTTTGATTTCAATGTTGTTATCCGAAGTCTTATTTACAATCAATCGAATAAATACCTTTCCTTTATTGCAGGAGGAGCCATTACTTTTCAGTCGGAGTTAGAAAAAGAATACGAAGAGAGCTTGCTAAAAGCGGAAGCCATTCGCGAAATTCTATCATAAAAAAAAGCTGTCCATCATTCGACGAACAGCCTTTATTTACTGGGTGGATGATGGGATTCGAACCCACGACCCTCGGAACCACAATCCGATGCTCTAACCAACTGAGCTACAACCACCGTTTAGCGGCTGCAAATATAGTATAATTTTTTATTTCTAATTGCTATTTTTTTTGAAAATTTTTATTCATCCAAATGGCATTTTTTTGCCAAGTTTGAGAATCAACTCTTTTAATGTAAATTTGCCTTTTTTATATGGAAACAAAGTCAAAGCTAAAAGTATTGTTCTTGCCTGCCTGGTATCCAAATCGAAACGATTCGATGATTGGATTATTTGTGCAGCGACACGCAATCGCTGTAAATAAATTTGCAGATGTAACGGTATTGGCTGTTGTTTCCGATGTTAACATGGAGTCAACTTATGAGGTTGAAACAAACTCAGATTTGGGTTTTACCGAAGTCATTATTTACACCAAAAAGCATCAATCCTCATCTCAGTTTATCAATACATTCGTTAATGCTTACCGCTATATATCAGCACATATTGCAGGCTGGAGCATTCTTGACAAAACGGATAAATTACCCGACATCAACCATGTGCATATACTTACCCGTGCCGGGGTAATGGCCTTATATTTTAAGATCAGATATCATATTCCTTAT
>QNXT01000004.1 GCA_003973505.1 Bacteroidota bacterium | reverse complement strand
GCTTTCAATAAGTGATTTAAAGATTCTTTATACTTCTTATTCTCCGACAACACCAAACCCAAATCATATTGTGCATTTCCGTCAGTTGGATTATCAATTAAATAGTTTTTCAATATTTCTTCAGCCTTCTGAGGATTACCCATGGCACTGTATAAGTGGGCAAGATTAATTTTTGCCATATAAAGCTCATCATCTTGTTCTATAGCTTTAAGGTAGTATTTTTCAGCATTTTTATAATCCTTTTGTTTATAATAATAGTTCGCTAAATTAAATTTACCTACTGGAAAATCAGCATTATAGATTAATACATCGAATTGCTCTTTCTTAACTTTTTTATAACTATTCAAATACCTCACAGGAATTTGCGATTCATCAATAAACGAAAGTTTATTAATTACTGCCAATCGAACGGCTTTCGTTTCATCATTAAGCAATGGCAATAATGCCTCCAAATCTTGTTGGCTACGCAAATTAAAACGTTCCACTGCCGTAACTCGAACTTTTGGCTCTATGCTAAAGAATGCCTCACGAATTAAGGAATCATTCTTTGGCGAATCGCTTAAATAATTAATTGCCAAACTACGAATGCTGGTGGGGAATAAATCATCATTATAGATAATGTGTAAGCTTGAATCAGCAGAGGAATCGCCATTTAGCGAAGCACTAAAAGCTTCACCATATTGAAATGGACGACTTATACCAAACCATTCTTTGATATGATTTGCCGCCCATCGGTTCGATTTATCGGTATGACACTGATTACAGGCATTGGGCGTTCCATTTTTTTCTGATAAATCGGGACGAGGAATACGGAAACTATGATCGCGACGATAATCAACACCCATATAATTTTGGCCATGCATATGGCAATTGATACATTGGGTCCCTGAGCCAACCTCAAATTTAACTCCCGCAGCAGAAACTAAGCCCTCACCTTTTTCACCATAAGACTTATGAAATGTATGATTGGGAGTATCATAATCCGTAGCTTTATGACATTGTAAGCAAAGTTTATTTCCCTCTAAAACCAATTTACCCGAATGTACATTATGGCAGTCATTGCATTGCACATCATTCATATACATTCTACTTTGGGTAAACGATGCATACACATAATCTTCTTCCTTTATTTGACCGTCGATATACCAACTTGGCTCGGTGGGCAATACCGGATTGATATGATTGTATATACTATGTGAGTGTGGATTAAAATCACCCATAATACTTCTTCGTGAATGGCATCGTGCACAATTATCAATATATTGATGATTGTTAACACCACTTGTTTTGATTACTAAACCGTAATTTTCAATATCTTTACGTGCATAATCGGCTAAATTAGCCCACTTCAAATGCTCTGATGCCGGTCCGTGACAGGTTTCGCAACTTACATCAATTTCCGACCATGTGGTATGATAAGAATCAGTAGCTACATCATAGTTTTTCCTAATATTGGTAGAATGACAATCGGCACACATCGAATTCCAATTTTGTGCCTGATTAGTCCAATGTAGCCAGTTATTATGATCAACGCCCATGTTCTGATACACCGAGTCGGCCATATAAAACCAATTGCTATCCTTGCTATTCCACGTAAGAGCTAATGTTTGTAAGCGGCCTCCGGGAAATTCCACCAAATAATCTTGAATAGGGAAATGGCCAAAAACATATTTAACCTCATATTCCTTCATGCTTCCATCTTCGCCATCGGTGAATACAAAGAATTTTCCGTCACGCTTAAACATTTTATGCGTTTGCCCATTGCGTTCTATAGTAGCATTATTGAAATCGCCTAAAACTGTACTATCGTTGGCATAATCCATAGCCAAATCATGATCAGAACCCTTCCAGTCTTTATACTCTGCCTGATGACATTCAATGCAACTCTCCTTACCCACATACTCCGCTTGAGTAGGTTTGCTTTCCTGCTTGCCAACCAAATATGATTGTGTCAAAATGAAAACGGGTAGCATTAATAATGCTATCCATACCAAGACGCGAATAATTCGACTATATTTCTTTTGATCAATCATTTATGCGTAGGTTAATTGCTTTTTATCGAACTTATCTCTTCGGATGGGCTTATTCGTGTCCACAAATATTTCGCCTTTTTCTATTTTAATGGGAAATAAATCCAAAGCTCTAGTTGCAGGTGGAGAAAGTACTTCACCATATTTATCGAAAGCTGAAGCATGACAAGGACATTCGAATCCATTCTTGCTTTTACGAACCATACAGCCAAGATGCGTGCATTTTATGGAAATGGCAAGCATTCCACCATCTTCCAATACGGAAAGAAAGAACTTTCCTGAGGTAAATGGGTACATCGTATTGTTTTCAAATGCACTTATATGCCCAAGTGAAAACATTTTTTCTGTTGATTCTTCTTCATTTTTCTGCAATGAATCATAAATCAAATAGCCTACCTCAAGACCAGCCAAACCCAGTGCTGCCTTTTTGATAAAACTCCGCCTGTCGATTTCCTTTTTCATGCTTAAAATATTAAATGCATTCCTTCACCACGCAAAAAGATTCCTATAAAACTCATTATAATATAAGAGCTTAAAATCATAGTCATAATTCCAATTTGAATTTCTGTTTTATCAGCCTTTCGTACTTTCTTTAGGTAAATAATAAAACCCAAGCTTGGAATAAAATATAATAGCAAAGGAATAATTCCTGTTCTAATAAATAAAGGTAAATCCAAATTATTGAAATGTGCAATTCTTTCTAAAATTATGATTAATACAAAACTCAATATGGCAGCAAATATTGCTGAAAGAATCGTAATCTGTTTGCCCTTTACCGAATAAAACCACACACCCACTTTTGCTTCAGCTATTTTCGTTTTTGCAATAAAAAATAAGAATAAAAAAACGGAAAGAGGTACTATAAAACTAACAAACAAGGGATGAAGATTAATCAATAATTCTTGAATACCCATAAAATACCATGGTGCCTTACTTGGGTTTGGGCTTATCATAGGGTTCGCTTTTTCCAATAATGGT
>QNXT01000192.1 GCA_003973505.1 Bacteroidota bacterium | reverse complement strand
AAACAACGCCATCATCATATTTTTGCTTCATCGACAGCGAATCTTTTCCCGTTGGAACATTAATTCCCAAATCGACCACAAAATCGCTAATCGCCTCCACACCATTATATAGACGAGCATTTTCGCCCTCATTCTTTGCTGGCCACATCCAGTTGGCACTCAATGAAATTCCTTTCAAATGTTCGTCAATGGGCGCCCAAACAATATTGGTTAAAGCCTCTGCAACCGATAGTCGCGAACCTTTTCCCTCGTCCACCAAAGCACTGATGGGTGCGTGCCCCAATGTAGTGGCAATTCCTTTAACACCTTGATAATCCAAAGCCATTACACCCACATCATTTAATGGCAATTGTACACTACCGGCACATTGCTGCTTGGCTACTTTTCCTGTAACCGAACGATCCACTTTATTTGTCAACCAATCTTTTGAGGCCACTGACTCGATACGTAATACTTTGGAAAGCTGCTCATCCAAATCGGCATTTTGGACATCGATAGGCTTATAGCTTGGGGTAATTGATTTATCCACCAAAACCGTTTTTGGAGGTTTACCGAAAAGGTATCCCAATTCCAAATCGATGGGATTATCCTGTTTTTTACTTTCAAATTTGAAATGCATATCGCCTGTGATATCACCCACCACATAAAAAGGAGCACGCTCACGTTCCGAAACGCGCTGCATCATTTTCACATCTTTCTCATTAATCACCAAGCCCATACGCTCTTGCGACTCATTTCCGATAATCTCTTTTGCCGAAAGTGTTGGATCACCCACAGGAAGTTCCTCCAAATAAATGGTTCCACCGGTTTCCTCTACCAATTCGGAAAGAGAATTTAGGTGTCCACCAGCACCATGGTCATGAATAGAAACGATAGGGTTCACATCGCTCTCGCACATGGCACGCACAGCATTACTCACCCGTTTTTGCATTTCAGGATTGGAACGTTGCACCGCATTAAGCTCAATTCCACTGGCAAACTCGCCCGTAGCTACCGAACTCACAGCACCACCGCCCATTCCGATGCGGTAGTTATCACCACCCATTACAACCACTTTATCGCCTTTTTTTGGCGTATCTTTTTGTGCATCCGAAGCCTTGGCATAACCAATGCCTCCTGCTTGCATAATCACTTTATCGAAGCCATGCTTCTTATCGCCCTCTTGATGCTCGAAAGTCAATAAACTACCGTTAATCAAGGGCTGACCAAATTTATTTCCAAAATCGCTGGCTCCGTTCGAAGCTTTAATCAGAATCTCTAAAGGTGTTTGGTATAACCAATCACGCTCTTTCATTGCTTTTTCCCAATCCCTGTTTTCGGAATCGAAACGAGGATAAGAAGTCATATATACCGCTGTTCCAGCCAAAGGCATACTCCCTTTTCCACCGGCCATACGGTCACGAATTTCACCCCCCGAACCCGTTGCAGCTCCATTGAAAGGCTCTACGGTTGTTGGGAAGTTATGAGTTTCCGCTTTCAGCGAAATCAAAGTATCCATTTCTTTCACTTCAAAGAAATCCGCTTTATCCTGTGTCTTAGGAGCAAACTGCTCTGCCTTAGGACCACTAATAAAAGCCACATTATCTTTATATGCTGAAACAATTTTATTGGGATTTTCTTTGGAAGTGCGCTTAATCATACTGAAAAGCGAATTGGGCATTTCTTTGCCATCGATAATAAACTCTCCGTTAAAAATCTTATGACGACAATGCTCCGAATTTACCTGAGCAAAACCATACACCTCGCTATCAGTAAGTTTACGACCGATTTGCTCTGCCACCGATTCTAAATATTCCACCTCATCATCACTCAAAGCCAAGCCTTCTTTCTTATTATACTCATGCATATTTTCGATATACACAATGGGTTCGGGCTCCACATCAATACTAAATACATCTTGAGCAGGATTTTCATAAACAGCCTGCAACATGGGGTCAAATTTAGGATGATCCGATTGCACTTGGTCAAATTCCTCAATACGAATAATGCCTTCAATGCCCATATTTTGGGTGATCTCCACGGCATTAGTACTCCAAGGAGTAATCATCTCTTTGCGTGGCCCCACAAAGACTCCTTGCAAATTATCACTCATTATTTTAGCGGCTTCGCCAAAAAGCCATTCAAGTTTCTTGATATCGTCTTTTGCCAAAGCTGACGCCGATTCTACGAAAAAATATTTCTCGGGATTTCTAAAAAAAGTAATCATTTCCTGTGCGGATTTTAAGGTGAATTTTCAAGTGGCGAAGATAATAATATTGAAAAGAATTTTGGGGGGTATTTATTAAGGTTTTTCATAGGATATTAACAACATAATTATTAGCTAAAAAGCAAATACTTTATATCCCACTTATTCAATTTTACATAGAACAAGGTTTTAGTCGACAATCTATTTTATCAACGCTTTTATCCTAACAGTCCCCTTCCCAACAAATAAAATTAAAATATTTTTATTCATTAACTATCTGATACACTGATTGTATAATATTATCCATAACCTACTATTAATTTTATTTTAGTAGTTTGTATTACATAGTACCATATTTTTTATATCTTTGCAAAGTCAATTAGAAAATTACAGCTCTATTGACCGACATTTTATAGATGATTTTAATAAAACAACACGATGAATATAGAAAAAACAAAAGCACAAATGCGCAAAGGAGTTTTGGAGCTCTGTATTCTTTCCATCATAAAAGATAAGGAAGCCTATGCTTCGGATATCATCATACAGATGAAAGAAGCCCGTTTGATTGTAGTGGAAGGAACTTTATACCCCCTACTTACCCGCTTAAAGAATGAAGGTTTATTAGACTATCGTTGGGAAGAATCAAAATCAGGTCCTCCAAGAAAATACTATCGCATTACTGAATTAGGAATGCGAACACTAACCGAACTTTCCACTTCATGGGAAAATCTAATTTCGTCAGTAAAAAGAATAACTAAAGCTTAAAACCTAAAATAATGAAGAAAAATATTAACGTAAACATCAGCGGCTTGCTGTTTAACATTGATGAAGATGCTTTTGTAACATT
>QNXT01000133.1 GCA_003973505.1 Bacteroidota bacterium | reverse complement strand
CAAAAAAGTATCAAGCAATATTATGAAGAGACCAAAAATGCAATAGCCGAAGATGCTTTAAATATAAATTATGCTCTTTGGAAAGCTCTTGACCAATTCGCAACAAGAACTAGAGAAAGAGACGCTATACATGATAAACAAGAGCTATTTGTACAAAAGGTTAGAGATATAGCTTTATGGAGGAGTAAAGGACGAAAAGGATTAATAAAAGCTGGTGCAAATAATTTTGTCGGTGCAGTTTATGTAGCTGTGGTAAATGGCTACAAGAATTATGACACTTTGATTGAAAATGATATATTAGAAATAAATAATCCTGAAAAAAGATTTTACACTAGAGATAAACAGCAAGAATTTATAGGATTTGGTTCTACTAGTAGAAACAAAGTCAAAGGTTTTGGTACAAAAATGACACCTCAACAAAAAGCTATAGTTTTTCTTCAAAAAGCTATAGAGCTTGATGAAGAAAAATATGCTCCACATAAATTATCTATAGAAGATTTTTTGTATTTGTTAGAGAAGTTTTTAGCTTCGTGAGCTACTAAAAACTTCTTTTGCTCGTTGAGTATAATAATCCCTCAATTTTTTCGAGCGATTATCCAATCCTCTATTGACACGATTTGTAACATCTCTACTATTTGTAAGCAGATATAGTCTATTGATACTCCAGTACGCCATAGATATGAGTATCCCAATAGTATAGCTACTCAATAGGTCATCAGCTACACTGTCTCTAGTGTGTATTTGGATACCTGTGACTCTCTGTACCTCCTGCAGACACTGCTCTATATTGCCTTTGCCTGTAACCTGTATGACACCTGCTCCTCTGTATCTATACCCATCATCTATTTTTGTATTGCCATTTCTATTCATATATGCAGTGTTTGCTATCGCTACTTGGTCGGCTCTATGTGTAGCACTCCTGCCGTGCTTTTGTGCTAGTATAGGATTTTGGCGATATACAGAAAAAATCCTCATCAATGAACCAACAGAATAGTTTAGATTTTCTCTCATCCTCACACTCCCATCACTCCGAATTGACATCTCTGCTTTGACCTGCCCCAAAAACAGAGTCAATCTATCATTGCTATCTAGTCCAAAATCTTTGGCATACATAGAGATATATTTCGCAAAATAGTCAATAAACTCTCTATCTATATTCTTGCGACCAAAGAAATTTATAAGCTTATCTCTCATATCCCCAACACCTTGTTGACTAAAGCCCAAATAACCCCTGCCATCCCTGTAAAGATTGTAGTACCAAACCATAAAAAGATTTTGGCATAAGCGTCCATCCTGCGATGTAATACTTTGCGACCATCGTTGTGCCATTTATTACTAGACTCTAGTCGCTCCTCTAGGAGCTGTATTTTTGACAGAAGTTTCTCTATACCTCTTAGCTCCTCTTTGATACCGATTAGCTCCTCTTTCAAATCATCTGTATTCATCTTCTGTCCAAAGGTGGTTTGTGGTCTGCTTCTATTCGACCTTTGCCTACACCAAATAGACCTGCTAGACCTATCAGTCCTGTCAAAAAAGTAAAAAGAGTATCTCCTGTACCCTCTCCAAAAATCCCATCTAATATCTGCGTGATTGGCTCTTGGTAAGCCACAGCTCCAGTTATCGCACCAAATCCCAAAGCACCTGCTTTGAAAGTATTACTTTTTGATAATTTCATATTCATTTTTGAACTCCTTTTGTAAAATATCCAACCAAATAGCCTCACTCCTGCATACATTATATTGGAGATGATGGCTCTTTTGGTTGAGTTGGATATACTATTTTTTACACATCTTTTTAATAGTATATCTGCTTGTTTTCTATTTAATCTTCTGTTTTCATATCGCCTATCGTGTCGGCAACAGCATTTATTCCAAGTTCCCTTAAAAAATAAGGTACAACAGTTTTTCATTTTACCCCCTCTATATAGACACTATCCTATCTCTGCCAACTCCCTATTTTTCCAAGCCAAAAGCTTACCACTTTCTATTTTCAGAAAGTTGGATTTCCTTACAATCTTTTGAGCCAACACACCTATATCTCCCCCATCAGCAATTGCAACAAGCATAGGATAAAGTGATAACTTTTTCTTATTTTTTTGAGTAGCCTTAAGATAATTTTGTGCTTCTATGACTTGTGTATTCCAAGTCTTTTGCTCCTCTTCCGTATAATCTTTTGTAAGTTCAGCCATTTTTCTTTTATACTCACTTATGATTTTTTCTTTTTTATCTTCAATAGCTTTTTGAAGTTCTAGCTCCTCGATAGTGCCCTGTAAATCCTCTATCTTTGGCTGTGGATTTTCATCTTGCCAATATACTATCTCATCATTTTTTATCCCAAAATTTGCATTCGGATAAAGTTTTCTAAGTGCTTCTGCCAATAACATATTGTCTCCTTTTATAATTCTGTAATCTTCATGCTGGATTTTGCATGTCCATAACTAGCACCGTTATTTACTCTATTGATGTAAGTATCCGACTGCCCTGTATGGACTACTTCTAAATCAATATTAACACCTTTTTGCACACTAATTTTTTCGGTAAGAGTATAGGGATGTAACATGTATCCTGCATAAGAACTATAGCTATAGGCATATCTACTATAGAAGCCATTTTCTATAGCTGTACCATCTTTGTGTAGCTTTAGTGTAATCCCATCGCTATAATAGTCAACCCCCACATAAGTTGTTATTTCGACTAGAATTTCTCCATCTCTAGTTGGAGTAAAAGTGTTGGATAGAAAATGTATAGTAGAGCCACTATATTGTGTATCATCTTCAAAATATGTTACATTTTGAAGTCGTGTTTCTTCCCAAATCTTAAGCCAATCACTATTGCTATCTGTAGGTTCAGAGTTCACACAAGGGTCAACCATGCACAGCCAAAGTTTATCGTTATGCTTCACTGTTGTTCCTGCAAAGTCATCTGTATCATTCCAAGATGGCTTTATTGTAGCACCAATCGTGCTATTTATAATGTCTGCTGTAGCGTTTACTTCTGTAGCAAATAAATTTAGAGAAGAGATAAAACTTTTAAAT
>QNXT01000134.1 GCA_003973505.1 Bacteroidota bacterium | reverse complement strand
ATTACGGAATATGCAGATTTCGATGCCGTAAATTATCACAAATGGCCCATTTGTAGTTCGGCATTAAGTTGCGGAGTACAACAAGGAACACCCATTTATCAATCATTGGAAGAACCTTTGGTGCGTAAATATGGTCGAAAATGGTATGACAAATTAGTAGCGGAGGTGAAAAAACAAAAAGATGAGTAAAGAAGTAGCTTTAGTATTAGCCAGTGGAGGTGCAAGGGGCTTGGCTCAAATAGGTGCCATTGAAGAACTGGAACGACGTGGTTATCATATTCATTCTATTGCTGCCGCTTCAATGGGTTCGGTTATTGGAGGGGTATATGCTTGTGGTAAAATGCAAGAATATAGCCAGTGGATGCAAAGTCTTGATAAATCTGATGTTTTTCATTTGCTTGATTTTACTTTTAGTTTGGGCTTTGTGAAAGCCGAAAGGGTTTTTAGTCATATGAAAAAAATTATTGGCAACCCTAATATCGAAGATTTTGATATTGACTTGCGTATAATTGCTACGGATATTGATAAAGAGCAGGAGTACATATTTAGTAAGGGACGTTTGCTTGATGCCATGCGCGCAAGTACGGCTTATCCAACGATTATTACTCCCGCAGTTTATAAAGGGAAGTATTTGGTTGATGGCGGAGTGCTTAATCCCCTACCATTAAATCGTGTTCGACGAAAAGAGAATGATATATTAGTCTCGGTGGATCTTGGGGCAAAAATTCCTTACGTAAATCCTTTTCATAGCATAGAAAAGAAGAAAGATAGTAATACGGCTTTTTCCATGGCACAAAAAACCTTTCGGAAATATTTTAGCGATAATTCTAAAAAGGAAGTCCGTGAAAAATGGAATTATTTTAAGCTGGTTACACAAACCATAAACCTGATGCATAATCAGTTAAATGAGTTAGCTACTCAACTACATAAGCCTGATATTAACATCCCTATTTCATTTAAGGCGGCTGATACTTTTGATTTTTATAAAGCCGAAGAATTGATTGAATATGGTCGTCACCAGGCAAAAGAAACTTTGGATAAATATGAAGCGAATATGCTTGGCTAAACATACATTATAGAACAGAGTCATGATAAGATCGTGTATTATTTCATTCCTTCTCAGTTTTGTTGTGATGGCCCATGGCCAAAAACAGGAGAATTCATTATTTCCCGGATTTGATGATAATCCAAGAGGAAGAAATGCCGTGCGACTTATGTTTTATAATGTGGAAAACCTTTTCGATACCGAGCATGATTCTTTGAAATTCGACCAGCAGTTTTTACCCGAAGGCGATCATCGTTGGGATAAAAACAAATATTGGAAAAAGCAAAAGAAAATTGCACAGGTAATTACGGCTGTGGGAGGTTGGGAGATGCCTGCCATTGTGGGTTTAGCTGAAATTGAAAATCAGCATGTGCTTATCAATTTGGTACGAAATACCCAACTAAAATCGAGTAATTATCGAATTATTCATCATGAATCGCCCGATCGCCGAGGAATAGATGTGGCATTTCTTTATCGGGAAGAAAAATTTGAACCCATTCTCGATTCGGCAATATCCATCCGCTTTCCTTTTGATACAGCTTCACGCACACGAGATATTCTATACGTCAAAGGACTTCTTTTTGAAAACGATACGGTGCATTTTATCGTCACACATTGGCCATCTAAATATGGAGGAGCTTTTGTTACCATTCCCAAACGAATGTACGTTGCCCAACAAATTCGGAAACTAACCGACTCAATAATGCGAATCGATTCACAAGCTAAAATTGTGATTATGGGTGATTTGAACGATACGCCCAATGAAAAAAGTGTCATGCAAGGACTTGGGGCTGCGATGCCTGATTCAAGTTCGAGTGATTCTTTATTCAATCTGATGCTGCCACTTTTAGGTGCTGGAAAAGGAACCCATTTTTATAAAGGACCCACAGGTGCCGAGTGGAGTTTTATCGATCAGTTTATTGTGAGTCGAGGACTTTATAATGCTAAACAAGGTATCAGCATAAAGGATAATCGACCCATGGTTTTTAAGGCTCCTTTTTTGTTTGAAAAAAATGAAATGGGTTTGGATATCCCCTATCGCACATATATTGGAATGAAGTATCATGGCGGTTTTAGCGATCATTTGCCTATTTATATGGATTTGGAAAACCGAGCCCGTTGATAGAGATGTTTGTTGAATTTTGACAATTAACATTTTTATTTTTTCTGCGAAAATTTGTACGATAATATTTTGAAAAAATTATCCTACAGGCGAGAAACAAAAATTCTGTATTTTTACAATCAATAATTTAAGACAAAGAAAACCATGCCTTATAAAAAGCCTGTAATCAAGAAACTCTATTATACCATCGGTGAGGTGGCTGAAATTTTTGAAGTAAACACCTCATTAATTCGTTTCTGGGAAAAGGAATTTGATATTATCAAACCCAAGAAAAACAAAAAAGGCAACCGTTTGTTCACCGAAAAAGATGTTGACAACTTCTTTATTATCTACCATTTGGTAAAAGAGCGCGGCTTTACTTTGCAAGGTGCAAAAGACAAACTTAAAGAGAACCCTGAAGATACAATCAACCAAATTGAAATTGTAAAATCTTTGGAAGATATTCGCAGTTTCTTGGTGGATTTAAAAGCGCAGATTAAGGAGGGTTAGACCTTTGTTTATAAACGATAATAAATGAAACTGCCTTATAATAGGAATTATAAAATACAGCCTCAAATATAAAGAGAGCTTCGAAGGAATAGCTTCTTAACTGTCTAAACTAAGTGTACTTCTCTTAACCTTTAAGGAGAATCTTAGCTCAACATAATAAACTCAAATAATCAAGATTTAATATATAATGCAAAACAAAATCATTACTCTTCTACATTAAATGCGCAATATAGCTCCTTTGCTATATCTGTGAATTCAAACGAAATAGGTATGTGTCAGTTTGAATTTTATAAATATTCAACTCGAGATACTAATCTACAAATTTTTACCTGGGATGGAACGACATTGACGCCTTATGGTATTCCCGATACCATACGCACTTATCGGGGGAGGATAACAAATCATCCTAATTATAAAGCATTTGCTGTTTGGTATCCCGATAATAAACTGTATATAAAAGTATTAAACGGAAAAGGAAATAAAAATGGAAGTTTTAAAATAGATGATATACCCATACAAAACTATACAGTTACGCCTTTGAATCTTCCTACTGTTGATGTTCCACAAAAATCAAACAGGGTGTTAACCAGTGGTTATTCTTGTACTTATGGTGATTTGATGGATCCGGATTTGGCAAATGGTGATTATGAAACCTTAATTGCTATGTGGGAAAATGGTGTTAATATAATGGATTATTTTGCCACACGAGATTTGGGGTTATCTTTTACCACTAATTTACTCATTATACCTACCGACTCAAGTATCGCAACTGGTTTAGATATTGTAAAACCTGCTAATTTTCTTAATCAAATAAACCCTATATTGACATTTTGGAAAACAACGGGTAGTGGAGGAGGTGCTGGTAAAAAATTATTTTGTCTGGCTCCTTTTAAAGGTGGAAAAACCTCTTTTAACAGAAAATCATTTGGAGCAATGCCTCATGAATTAGGACACACTCTTCATTTAGGACATTATCACAATCAAAAAGATTCACAAGATGGAAACCAATATTATTTTGGAAGAAATTCAGTAGCTATTGCATTGGCTCATTTAAGTTTGCCTGATAATTCATGTCTAACAAATCCTACTCCCAATTATACCGATCCTGTTCACCCTTGGGTAGCAGAAGATTATGTGATTAGCAGCAAAAATGGATTTAAAGATATTGATGTTCTTGCTAACGATAAAGACTATAATAATGATGTGATAAGTATTCACAACTTTGATAGCATCAGTTTACACGGAGGAACGATAACTCAAGTAGGAAATATGTTGAGATATACGCCTGCAACCGATTTTGTTGGACGGGATTATTTTAATTATACAGCTGAATCCGGACAAGGAAATGGCTATTTTACCAATGATAATAGAGTGATTGTTGAGGTGCGTGATACGATATGTGACCTTGCATTGCGCTATTCTTTCGAAGAAACAACCGGAGCTGTTGTTCATGATTCAGGTTGGACTTTGGCAACACAAAATGCAAAATTATTAAATGCCGATTTTGCAAGCAATAGCGTTCCCGGAATTGTTGGCAATGCCATCGATTTATCAAGTACAACAGCTGGTGTAGTTTTAAATGATGTTTTAGACCCCTTGGATAAAGATTTGTCTGTTTCAGTGTGGTTTAAACTAAATCAATTACCATCGGTATTTGCTTCTATTTTCGATTCCGGAGCAAGAGGAGGTCTTATTGCAGAGGGATTATGCATTGCGGTAGATGCAGACGGTATTCATTTTTATGCTGAACCCGAAGATTATGCCAATTCCGGTGC
This sequence comes from Bacteroidota bacterium, assembly GCA_003973505.1. The sequence continues at coordinate 14 of QNXT01000134.1, read as the reverse complement.
TGAATTATTTGATA
>QNXT01000198.1 GCA_003973505.1 Bacteroidota bacterium | reverse complement strand
AATAGCCCGCTATTACTTCGTGATATTTAGCAGCAAATCTGGTCTGCTATTGACTTTCTGTGAGTGAAATCTTACGTCGAACTCAGGTTAATAGTTTAGACTTGACTAAGTAGAATTTTCCAAATAGTATGCTTATATGGAAAACTTCTATTCCTTGCCATTTTTTACTTTTTGATTCCCTTTAGGTTAAGGGTAAAAACAAAAAGTAAAAAATGCTGTAACAATTAGAATTTAGCATTTATTTCAATAAATTAGGACGGCGTTCTTTGGTTCTTTTGACGGCTTGTTCGTGTTTCCATTCTTCAATTTTCTTTTCGTTTCCCGAAAGTAGAATGTCGGGGACTTTCCAACCTCTGAAATCACGAGGCCGTGTATAAGCTGGAGGGGCAACTAATCCATCTTGAAAAGAGTCGGATAGGGCTGACATTTCGTCGCCAATAGCTCCGGGAATAATTCGTACAATACTGTCCACAAACACCATTGCAGCTAATTCGCCCCCAGAAAGAACATAGTTTCCAATGGAAAATTCTTTGGTAATATAATGTTCACGAATACGCTCATCAATGCCCTTATAATGCCCACATAGAATGATGATATTGTTATAGTCGGAGTATTGATTTACCACTTGCTGATCAAGTAATACGCCATCAGGACTTGTATAAAAAACTTCATCATAATCACGCTCCGATTTCAATGCATCGATACAATCGGCTATGGGTTGAGCAGTCATAAGCATACCCCCTTTACCAGCATAAGGAGCATCATCCACTTTTTTATGTTTATTGGTAGAATAATCACGCAAATTATGGGTGTGTATTTCAACAATGCCTTTATCAATAGCGCGTTTTACAATAGAGTGACCAAAAGGTCCCTCAAACATTTCAGGAAATAAAGTGATGATATCGATTCTCATAATGCAAATCTCCGTTTTTATTATTTAGGATTCAACCCTCTTGATATTAGCCCCTAAAGCATTCAATCGAGTATCAATATTCTGATAACCACGGTCAATTTGCTCAATATTATGGATGGTGCTTGTTCCTTCAGCCGACATGGCAGCAATTAAAAGAGCAACTCCTGCACGTATATCAGGCGAAGTCATTTGAATGCCGCGCAATGGCATTTGTCGGTCATGCCCAATTACAGTGGCACGATGTGGATCGCATAGAATAATTTGCGCTCCCATATCTATCAATTTATCCACGAAAAACAGGCGGCTTTCAAACATTTTTTGATGAATTTGCTTGTGTAGCTACAACCAAAGCAATACTAATAAGGTCGGGGGTAAATCCAGGCCAAGGGGCATCGCTAATGGTCATTATCGAACCATCGATAAATGTTTCAATGGCATAATGTTCCTGAGCGGGAACAAATATATCGTCACCCTGTTTCTCAATATGAATTCCCATACGTTGAAAAACCTGTGGTATCATTCCTAATTCTGCATAATCTACATCTTTTATAAGTAACTCCGAAGCTGTCATGGCAGCCATTCCAATAAAACTACCTACCTCAATCATATCAGCCAATAGGGTATGGGTAGTTCCACCCAATTCTTTTACACCTTCAATTTCCAAACGATTGGAGCCTACACCTGAGATTTTAGCTCCCATACGATTGAGCATACGACTTAGCTGTACCAAGTATGGCTCGCAAGCTGCATTAAAAATTGTGGTTTTGCCTTTTGCTAAAACAGCGGCCATTAAAATATTTGCAGTTCCGGTAACTGAGGCTTCATCTAATAACATAAATGAACCTTTTAGTTCGTCACCTTTTATGCTATAAAAACTTTTTTCAGAATTATAATTGAATTTCGCTCCTAGTTTTTCCAATCCTATAAAGTGGGTGTCTAATCGCCGACGGCCAATCTTATCACCACCAGGTTGGGGTAGGTAAGCCTGTCCGAATCGAGCAAGCATGGGGCCGAGTAGCATTACAGATCCACGTAAACTTGCCGCTTTCTTGCTGTACTCTTCAGTAAGCATATAATCCAAATCAACTGTATCAGCTTTAAATGAATAGGATTCAGCGTCCAGTTTTTTAACTTTTACGCCTAAATCAGCTAATAAGTCAATTAGTTTATTTACATCACGTATGTTTGGAATCTTATTGATAATCACCTCTTCAGAAGTTAATAGGACCGCACTGATAATTTGTAATGCCTCATTTTTAGCTCCTTGTGGTGTGATTTCACCATGAAGTTTTTGCTTTCCCTCAATTATAAACTTGCTCATAAAATATGCTATTAAAATTCAGCTATGAAAGTACTCCATTTCAGAGGGGTATTCGGCTAGTTGGTTTCTAAATTATTAAAGTGAAGTTGTTAATAACAATACTGCAGTTTCGCACTTCAAAATATTAACTCTATATATCAGGTTGTCTGATGATTATATTTAAAATAAAATTTTGTCTGCCTATAGCTAAGCTCTGTGTCTTAGTGGCAAGATATTGAATAATAGCCACAAAGTCACGAAGGCTCTAAGAAACACTAAGGTTAAAAGAATGTTTTTTAGAACTATTCGAACATTAGATTTCAGTTAGTTAACAAAACCAGGTTTTTATTATCTGCTGTATTTCATTAAAAATAAAGAGGACTGCAAAACTTAGGTGACTGTATCTATGAAAAGCGAATTAAAATCTATGCTTTGGCTTGTTTATGAAAATTGATGCAATAATGGTTCTCAAAAAAACACTATTTTCGCACAAAATAGAATTAATGAAATTATTTCAGAGCGTAATACTTCTTTTAATTACTTTTTCTTCCAGTTTATTATTTGCACAAAGTGTTGATAATAATGGGGAAGAAGAGCCTGCTTATGAATATGTAAATAAGCGAGCAAGTTTTCCTGGTGGTGATTTTGCTCGTTACGAATATTTACATTCGGCCATTGATTTTTCTCAGAAAGATTTAGAAAGAAAAAAAGAAGGTCCCGTACAAGTAGATTTTATTGTTGAAAAAGATGGGAGTATTACTCATGTTGAGTTAAAAATGAGTCTTGTAAGAGTTTTGGATGAGCAAGTGCTAGAAGCAGTACGCAAAATGCCCAAATGGAATCCTGCAGAACTCTTAGGTAAAAAAGTTCGATCATATAATTCCATTCGAGTAGATTTTATGGCGGAGCATAAGTCCTGTGAGGAAATGGCAAACGACATATATAAATATCGATATCCTATTCAACGAGCGATGAAATCTATGGAGGTGCATCATTATCGTGAAGCTGCGGCTTATTTTTCTGTGTATTTATCAGAGTATCCAAAAGATGCTTTTGCTTTATATTATCGAGGAGGAGCTTTATATAACTTAGGTCGTCATCGTGAGGCATGTATCGATTGGAAGGATTCGCAAGAGAAGGATGCAGAGGAAGTGTTCTCCGTTTTTTGTGAAGGAATGCGGGGGGTGAAGTATTATTCCTCTGTTGATACCAATTACCAAAAGTTCTTAGATACGCTTGCTGTGGTAGAACATTGTAGTATTGATTATGATTCGGTGGCACATTTCTCTAATAATCCCGATGCTTTAAGACGTTTCTATAAAAAGAATATGCCTAAATATTTGATAAAAAAATATCGCATTCCTAAGGTCATGGTTTCGTTTAATGTAAATACCGATGGAAGTATTGAAAATATTTGGATTGTAAGAAGTTATAGCGAGCGTTATGATAATGAGGCTATCCGACTGGTGCAAAAAATGCCCAAATGGAAACCTGCTACTAAGAATGATCAAGCTGTTAAATCGAAGGTGTTATTGAGTATCGAATTCAATGATAAATCTACAAAAACGGGTAAGTTTATCCATGATTTTTTCGCCCGATAGATAATTGTTTGAAAATTTCCTAGGTTTATAAAGCTGCTGAATTCATCTCTACATATTCAATAGAACGTCTAAACCTAGAAGAACTCCCAACTCACAATAACATTAGAATTGTCGAGATTTAATGTAATCTTGGAACGATGTATTAATCGATAGATATTCTTTATAAATCAAAAAAAATACCGCTGTCGCACGAATCCCTTCGTGTGACATTCAGAAAATAAAACTTCTATATCATAAAGATATCTTCCAACACCCCATTCAACAGCAGCTCGTTTTTGTGCATTACTTATTCCACCTTTCGTAGATTCAATGTTTGTATTATCTGCACCATCATATTTAGTAATCCACTCATTGTTAAACTTTAGTGAAATTCCACATAATACACCACTATTTTAGCCATTCGGAAGAGGTAAAAACTCATTTTTCCAGCCAAAACATCCTACAACATCATCAAATCTTGTCTGAA
>QNXT01000319.1 GCA_003973505.1 Bacteroidota bacterium | reverse complement strand
AAGCCATGCTAAATAAAAGGATTATTTTTCTCATATTAAATCTGTTTTATCGAATGCATAAAAGTACAAAAATTGAGTTGACAAAATGACGGAGAAAGAAAAAAGAAACGGTAAATTCTTAAATTGATATACTCAACAATTTAAGTTTATCAATTCATGATATTATTTATTTGTATTCATTTTTGCTTGAACAAAAACGAATCATCCCGATATATCGGGATCAAGGCCAAAAAAATCGTCCGCCCGCCCTTCCAAAATAATTTATTATCTAATAAAATAAGGTGATTAGCAACCTTAGTTCTCTTTTGGCTTTATTACTTTTGGAAATAAGGATTTGTGCATACTTAATTCTATTTTCCTGTTGCTAATCAAAACGCAAGCGATTTTATTGATAATAATATCATTTTGGAATTCCCGCTTCCCTAGCCCCGCTTTTTGGCCAAACCCTACACACCTGACGCATTAACATTTGAAATAATAAACACAACTTCTGCAAGAGACCTAATAAACCTAATTTTAATATTTTATTATATAAAAACCTTAAGAAAATACCACTGCCCTAGCCATTTCAATCCGCTTTCGGATTGATTGTGCGCCTTAGAAAAATGACGTAAAAAAATGAGGGGGAGAAATCGTTAAAAACACAAAACTGTTTGACGCTCGTTAGCCATCCGTCTTATGACGGTGGCTATAAGGAGGAGTTTTTTGTGTTTAGATTTATCACCATTATTTTTCGTCAGTTTTCGTCAGCGCAGCTTTTTTGTTACTTTTTCAGCTGAAAAAGTAAAAAACATACCAAAAGGTTTACAGCGCATAGAAATGAGAAATTGCCAAATCAGCTTCAAATATTTATTTACAATTCCCTATATTTATAAAGGAAAAAAATATACTTTTGCACGACCAAAATTTTACAAAGAAAGATATGGCAAAGAAGAATAAGAAATTCGAAGAAACAGAAGAGACATTTGCTCAAATAGAGGATACTTTAGGAAAAACTGAGCAGTTTGTAGAAAACAATAAGAAGAATTTAGGTTATGGTGTAGTGGGGTTAATGGCTGTTATTGTAGCTGTTGTTTTATACTTTAACTATATTAAAGAGCCCAATGAAAAAGAGGCATACGACTCGATGTTCCAAGCAGAGCAATATTTTGCAAAAGATTCTTTTAATCTTGCATTGAATGGTGATAATTATGCACCTGGGTTTTTAGAGATTATTGACAATTATGGTTCAACAAAAAGTGGAAACCTTGCTCATTATTATGCGGGTATTTGTTATTTACATTTAGCCAATTCCTCAGCAAATCCTAAAGAGTATTTTGAAAATGCCATCGATGAGCTAGGTAGTTTCTCAGGTGATGATATCAACATCAAACCCATGTCATATATTGCAACAGGTGATGCATATATGGAATTAGGAAATATGGATAAAGCAATTTCATATTATATGAAAGCCGCAAACTATAAGGACAATGAATTTATTACTCCTTTAGCTCTTAAGAAAGCGGGTGATACATACCATATTATGGGCGAGCATCAAAAAGCATTGGATGCTTATACTACCATTAAAACAAAATACTATAAAAGTGCTGAAGGCCGCGATATTAAAAAGTATATTGGACGTGAAGAAGCTTTATTAAATAAATAATACGCAAATTTATTTTGCAATAAAAAAGGCTGGACTTAGGTTCAGCCTTTTTTTATACTTTTACCTTATATAAATTAGGACAATAAATCATTTTAGAATATACAAATTATGGCAAGTGCATTAAAAAACTTATCGGATTATAAAAAGACAGAACTTATTTTGAAAGAAGATACCGAAATTGGTATCGTAGTTTCAGAATGGAATGAAGAAGTAACCAACGCCTTGGCTAATGGCGCATTGAAAACATTGCAAGAAAATGGTGTTAAAGCAGAGAATATTCGCATTAAGCATGTACCCGGCACATTTGAGTTAGCATTGGGTGCACAATATATGCTCGAATATACCGATGTGGAGGCCGTTCTTTGTTTGGGTTGTGTAATACAAGGCGAGACCCGTCATTTCGATTTTATTTGCGATGCAGCAGCAAATGCCATTGCTAAAGTAGGACTCGATTATCATGTTCCTGTAATATTTGGTGTACTCACCACCGACAATCAACAGCAGGCTCTTGATCGTGCCGGAGGGAAACATGGTAATAAAGGCGACGAAGCTGCCATTACTGCTTTGAAGATGATTTCTCTTGAAAATACTTTATTTACCGAAGATTTAGTTGATATTTCTGAAAACTAAGAACATCATGAGCAAAGCTTTGAATATTGTATTTATGGGCACACCCGAGTTTGCAGTACAATCTTTGGATGCCATTGTAAATAGCAATCATAATGTGGTTGGAGTTATTACTTCGGTTGATAAACCTGCCGGAAGAGGCAAAAAGCTAAAAGCTTCTGCCGTGAAGAATTATGCAGTAGAGCATAATCTCCCATTGCTGCAACCCGAAAAGCTTAAAAACGAAGATTTCCTTCATAAGCTGAAAGCTTGGGATGCGGATATTTTTGTTGTCGTTGCCTTTCGAATGTTACCCGAAGTAGTTTGGAATATGCCTCCATTGGGCACTTTCAATTTACACGCCTCCCTCCTACCTCAATACCGAGGTGCTGCGCCTATAAATTATGCGATTATCAATGGAGAAAAAGAAAGTGGCGTTACTACTTTCTTTCTCGATAAGGAAATTGATACTGGCCGTATTATCCTTCAAAAATCTTGTCCTATTTCGAAAACCGATGACGCAGGTGATTTGCATGATAAGCTAATGGTAATGGGCAGCAAATTGGTTGTGGAAACTCTTGACCTAATAGCCCAGGGAGATTATCAAACACAGGATCAGATTTCATCATCAATTGATGTGGCAACATTAAAAACGGCACCAAAGATTTTTAAGGAAGATTGCCGAATCAACTTCAAGCAAGATATAGAAGTATGCTATAACCATATTAGAGGTTTGAGCCCCTATCCGGGAGCATTTACAGAAATCCTCTCACCTGATGGAAAGAAGTTTTTATTGAAAATATTTA